>JBIJAD010000032.1:0-18705 GCA_044345955.1 Lysobacteraceae bacterium | reverse complement strand
ATGTACGCAGAGATCATGTCAGCCATTGAAGGCATCCGCGCAGCACGAGACGTAATCTCAGCGTCCAATGATCTTCGCAACTTCAACGAGCTTACTTCCGCACTCTCCAAGGTGTATGCAGACCTGATTGCTGCTCAAGAGGCCGCGCTCAGTGCCCAGCAAGCGAGAGCGGCGCTCGAAAATGAGGTTGGTCTGCTTAAAGAGGAAGTTGTGCGCCTCAAAGACTTTCACGCTTACAAAGAACGCTACCGTCTTCACGCGCTGGAATCTGGAATGCTCGTTTACGCGCACAAGGACGGAATGGAGGATGGCGAGCCACCGCATTACCTTTGCCAGAACTGCACAGATCAAGGCAAAGTTGCGCGCCTTCAGCCTGTTCGCCTTGGAAGAATAACGAGATACATCTGCGCCCATTGCAGGGTCCAAGTCCAATAGATTTCTAGCGATGCTAGTGCTCGTTCCTTGGGCCTTGCCCTGCATCTTTCCGAAGCATCACGCCGTAGCTGCTTCCCGCTTCTTGTAAGGCCCGCGCTTCTTCGCAACCGGCTCCGGCACAAGCGCTGCGATTTCTTCCAGCGTCCAAACGTGATCGCTTACGCCAGCCTGCATAGCGGGCGTGACGCGCAGGGTCTTATGGATACGGCCGAAGTTGTAGTACATGAAGTGCAACGCGATGGCGGCGGCGTGGTTCTCGACCTTCTTTGAGAAGCCGTTGGTCAGGCGGGTGAAACGGCGCATCGACATGCGCATCGTGAGGTTCTGGCGCTCGACGTAGCTCGTCGAGACGTGCGCCGTGTTCGGATTGCCCGTGATGCGTTTCTTTTCGGCGGAGACGAACTCGACCGGGCTGTACTTGCGGTCAGGCCCCTGCGGGCCTTCGCCGTAGTGCTTCACCAGCATCGCGTAGTCCACGGCCCCGCCGAAGGCCTCCTCCACGGCGTTGACGTAGACCTTGTGGCCGTCCGTGGTCAGTTGGACCCGGTTCGCCAGACGGCCCGCCAGGTCGCCGATGAACGCTTTGGCGGCGTCGCCGTCGCGGGTGCCGACCATCCACGAGGAGACCAGCTTGGAATCGGCGTCAATCGCCGTCCACGTCCACACGTCGCCGATCCCGAACTCCCCCTTGCGGTCCTCGGGGACGTTCTTCTGCTTCGCACCCACGAACGACCAGATTTCGTCGCACTGGATGCGCTTGCACGGCAGATTCCGCAGCGCGCTGTCCTGAAACTCGGCACAGGCCGCCCCGGTCTCCACGAGCAGGCGGGTCACGGTGTTGATCGAGCAGTCCGCCAGCCGGGACGCCGCCCGCAGGCTCATGCCTTCGACGAGGAAGCCGAGAATCTGGGCGCGCTTGGCGAGGGGCATCCGGTTCATAATGAACATTATGCTTAAACCGGTCGCATTGCCCGAGACTGGGGGATAGGAAGATCAAGGCTGGTCTTTCGGCAAACACGGAGGCAGGATGATGCTCCCGTCACTTAGCAGTCAATAAATTGTGACACGATTCACTATTTAAGCCGGCTTTAAGGGCATGACCGTTCTGGAAACGAATTGACGTCATTACGAAAGTAACGGTTGTAGTGTTGCGCAGAGCGCAATATCTTGACGGTACCGTCAATTAGCTAGGGATAGCTGGTTGACGTGCGGGGGCTCAGCGAGTGCGACTTGTGCGCAACGACTGGGCCTATTGCTTTTCAGCGCGTATAGCGCATACAGGGATACGGAAAATGGCAAAGATATTCACCACCACGAAGACAAAAGAGTCGTTGCTGAAGAAGCTGCGTCACGCGCCTGCCCCCAGTGCAGAAGAAGTGAAGGAGCAGAGAATCTCGTTCGTCTATGGATCTCTCGACAAGAAGAGCAAGGTCACACGAGAACAGGTTCGGAAGATGATCGAAGAGGCTGCTTGATAGAGACAAGTGAGCTTTCAAGCATAGCCCAGGGGAGGGCTGACAATGATAATTTACGAGATTGTCGGGGACGAACAGCATCCAACTTATCAAGCACTTGAAGTCTCAAATGGTATTAGGCAGTACCATTTCCTTCGATCACTCGTAGAAGCAGCGGCCGCCATAGGGCGGCCGTTCTTGTCTCAGCACATCTTGAAAGCGCTGAACTTCCACGCAATCACATGTCTCCACACCAACGCAGGCGAATACAGGCCATGTCCTGTATTCGTGAATGAGTACACTCCGCCAGATCACTACCGAGTCTCTGCATTGATGGATGACTTCATCAATGTAGTCAACAGGTCATGGGTTGAAGCAGACGAGATTACGCTTGGTGCCTATGTGCTGTGGCGCTTAAATCACATCCACCCGTTCATCAATGGCAATGGACGAACCGCACGAGCTGCGTGCTATTTCGTGATCTGCATGAAGTTGGAAAGATGGCTTCCGGGCACAACTATCCTTCCAGAGTTGATCCGTCAGAACAGAGAAGAGTATTACGCAGCATTGAAAGAAGCTGACGAGAATGGCGATATCTCGCGCCTGCACGCTTACCTAAGCCAAATGATTGACCTTCAACTGGCCACTGTTGAAACACCAGTAGCGGATACAGAGGAATCGCCGGGCTAAGACTGCCTTCCCCAGCGCGCTCGGGCGGCCTTCCGGGCGATCTCCGACCGCTCCTCCGGGGTCAGCGCCCCGGCCCGGGCCTTCCCGCCCTTGCGCCCACGGGTCACGGCCGCCGTCAGCTTCGGCGACTCCTCCTCGGGCATTGCCTCCGGCTCCTCCCCGGTCGCAATGTCCACAAGCAGCTTCGCAAGCTGGTTCGTGTCGCGGGGTCTCTTGGGTTTCGTAGCCATGCCCCGATTGTCCCCCGGCGGGGCTGAGCGCTCAAGGAAGGGGGATTTCAAACTGAGACACTACCGGCGATGCCGGCGAGTTCTACACCCCGCGACCGGTCGTGCGTTTCATGGTGCAGGTCACCGACCCGCGCCTGGGCGAGACCATCCTCGACCCCGCCTGCGGTACCGGCGGCTTCCTCGTCGAGGCCTTCGATCACATCGCTCCGCAGGTGCGCACGCCCGAACAGCGCCGCACCCTGCAGCGCAACACCCTGCAGGGACAGGAAGCGAAACCGCTGCCCTACATGCTGGCGCAGATGAACCTCCTGCTGCATGGCCTGGAAGCGCCGCAGATCACCTACGGCAACACTCTCGACCGCAGGATCAACGAGATCGGCCACGGCGAACGCGTCGATGTCATCCTGACCAATCCACCCTTCGGCGGCGAAGAAGAGGTCGGCATCAAGGCCAACTTCCCTCCCAACATGCAGACGGCCGAAACCACGCTGCTGTTCCTGCAGTACATCATGCGCAAACTGCGCGTGGCCGGCGCCCGGGTACCCGGCGGCAAGCCGGCCACGCGCGGTGGACGTGCGGCCGTGGTCGTGCCCAACGGCACCCTGTTCGGCGATGGCGTCAGCGCCGTCATCAAGGAAGAGATGTTGCGCGAGTTCCGGCTGCACACCATCGTGCGGCTGCCGCAGGGCGTGTTCGCGCCCTACACCGACATCCCTGCCAACCTTCTGTTTTTCGAACGCGGCGGTCCCACCGATACCATCTGGTATTACGAACTGCCGCTGCCGGAAGGCAGAAAGAAGTACAGCAAGACCGCGCCGCTGCAATTCGAGGAATTTGCGCCCGTCCTGGCCTGGTGGAATGCCCGCGAAGAAGGTCCGCAGGCCTGGAAGCATGATTTCGCCGGGGTGCGCGACGCGGCCGTCAACGCCGCAACGCCGCACTGGCAGCGGGCGGAGCGCGAGCGCGAAGCCGGGACCGCCATCGGCAAGTCCGTGCGAAAGCTGGAACTGAACCTGCAAACGGCATCGACCAGCCGCAAACCCGCCCTGCAGGAACAACTGCGCGCGCTCAAGGCCGAGCAACAGGCGCATGAGCTGGCCGCCCGCGCGGCGCAGGCCGAAGGCGACGCGCTGTACTGGCCGATCTACAACCTCGATCGCAAGAACCCCAACGCCAAGGCCGGGCTGGAACATGCCGACCCGAAAGACCTGATCGCCGCCATGCGCAGTCACGAGGCAGATGTCATGCGCCTGCTGGGCGAGATCGAAGCCCTGGTCGCCGAGGTCCGGGCATGACCGCACCGACGCGGCAGAGCGAATACGCCGATGTCCATGGCGACATCGTCGCCCTGCTGGAGTCCGCCCGCCGCGCGGTGGCGCGCAGCGTCAACGCCCTGATGACGGCGTCCTACTGGGAAATCGGCCGGCGCATCGTCGAATTCGAGCAGGGCGGTCAGGAACGGGCAGCTCGCGGGGAACACCTGCTGCAGCGGCTGTCTGCGGACCTCAGCGGGCGTTTCGGCCGTGGGTTCAGCGTGGACAATCTGGAACAGATGCGCCTGTTCTACCTGGCCTACCCGCCCGAGCGGATTTCCGAGACGCTGTCTCGGAATATCGAGGGAAGCGGCCTGCCGACGACCTCCGAGACGGCGTCCCGGAATATCCCCCTGGAGCGGCTGGCGCAGGCGCTGCCCCTGTCCTGGTCGCACTACGTGCATCTGGTGCGCCGCACGCGCTCCGCCGAGGAACGCGCGTTCTACGAGGCCGAGGCCCTGCGCGGCGGCTGGAGCGTGCGTCAGCTCGACCGTCAGATCGCCAGCCAGTTCTACACGCGGGCGCTGCTGTCGAAGAACAAGCGGGCCATGCTGGAACAGGGCAATCAACCGCAGCCGGATGACCAGCTCACGCCGGACCAAGCCATCAAGGACCCGTACGTGCTGGAGTTCCTCGACCTCAAGGACGAATACTCCGAATCGCAATTCGAGGACGCGCTGATCCACCGCCTGGAGGATTTCCTGCTGGAACTGGGCAGCGACTTCGCCTTCGTCGGCCGCCAGCGCCGCCTGCGACTGGACGAAAGCTGGTACCGCGTGGACCTGCTGTTCTTCCACCGCCGTCTGCGCTGCCTGGTCATCGTCGATCTGAAGCTGGGCGAACTCACGCATGCCGACGTGGGCCAGATGCACATGTACTGCAACTACGCCCGTACGCACTGGACGCTGCCGGACGAAAACCCGCCGGTGGGTCTGATCCTGTGCGCCCGCGCCAGGTCGGCGCTGGCGCGCTACGCGCTGGACGGCCTGCCCAACAAGATCATGGCCGCCCAGTACCAGACCATCCTGCCCGACGTGAAACTGCTGGAAGCCGAGTTGGACAAGACGCGGCGGGAGTTGGAGGCGCGGCGGATCGGGCAGGGTGCGGGTGGTGAGGGCGATAAATGAAGAGCTATCCCATTGTTTCGCTCCGGTCGGTGCTTCACACGCATATTGATGCCGTGCCTAGCGCTCAAATCGAGACTGTGAATCTGGCTGGGGTCTATGGCTTCGGACGGGGGCTGTTTAAACGCGGTCCCATTTCGCCGCTGGACACGACCTACAAGTTCTTTCATCGCTTGAATACTGGCGATTTTGTCATCAGTTCGCCAAAAGCATGGGAGGGCGCCGTAGCTCGAATTCCCGAGGAATTTGATGGCTGGTTTCTGTCGCCAGTGTTTCCAACGTTTCGAGCAGACCCGGAAAGGCTCGATACGCGCTTTCTTGACTGGTACTGCAAACGCGACGCGGTATGGCGTAGCCTGCAAGGAAAAGCGAAAGGGATGGGGGCGCGTCGCGAATCCGTTAGTCCAGATCAGTTTCTCAGTCTTGATATACCGCTTCCTACGCTTTGTGAACAACAAGTCATCGTCGCCCGTCTCGATGCGCTGACCGAGAAAACCCGGCAGGTGGAATCGCACCTGGAAGCCGTCGAGCGCAATGCCGAGCATCTTGTCAGAGCGCACATCTTCAGTCCATCGGGGGAGTCGCCGACGAAGCGGCCGATGTCGGAGCTTGTCCAGCAACGACAACCTGATGTCTTGGTCGACGCAAATGTGCAGTACCGTTTTGCAGGCGTTTACTCATTCGGCCGAGGCGTTTTCGCAAGTGCCGTAAAAAACGGAAGCGAGTTCTCTTATGAGCGACTTTCTACAGTTCGTGCCGGCGATTTCATCTATCCGAAATTGATGGCTTGGGAAGGTGCTCTTGGTGTTGTACCGCCGGAATGCGATGGAATGGTGGTTTCTCCGGAGTTTCCTGTGTTTTCCATCAACCGTGAGGAAATCCTCCCTGAAGTGTTGGACATCTATTTCCGCACACCGGTGATATGGCCTACTCTGGCCGAGCTCAGCGGAGGCACCAATGTGCGCCGCCGTCGCCTCCAGCCGTCGGCCTTTCTGAGTTACGAGGTGCCTGTCCCAACGATGAAGACGCAAGTAAAAATACGAGATATCTATCGACAAATCCTTGCCCTGAAGGCGAAGCACGCCGCCATTCGCCAAGCCAACGCCGCATTGCTGCCCGCCACCCTGGAGCGGGTGTTCGGATGAGTCCGTGACCGATGTCGATGGTGAGCATTGCACCGAGCATTGCACCGAGAACTCCAGGACACCCCCGCCCCCCAAAACGAAAACGCCGGAGCTTCCGCCCCGGCGTTGTTTTCGGACCTCGAAGATCGAGCCTCAGGTGCCGTCGTTGGCGTCCTTCACCTGTTGCTCCAACCTCGCCTTGAGGCCGTCGTCGAGTTTGAGCCGGCGGGCGAGTTCGTCGAGGTAGGCGCGCTCCATGAAGTTCTGGTCGTCGGCGGCGATGAGGCTGGCGACGTACATTTCGGCGGCGATCTCGGGGGTGGTGGCGACGTGGGCGACGTCAGCCGAGCCGAGCGGTTTGGCCAGTTCGGCCTGCAGCCACGGCGGGCCCGGGGTTCGGCGCCAAGGCCGGTGAATCGGCTCTGGTGGGTCGTATGATAGGACTTTGCCTTCGACGTGCGCCGCCATGGATCGAAAGTCCAAACTTCGCAGCCCGTCGAAACAGCCGATCAGCCGGGCTCCCGACGATCTTCTGGTCAGCGGCGCGCTTCAGGTCGATCTTGCCGACCAGCGGGTCACCATCGACGGCGAGCACATCGCACTCCCGCCAAAAGTGTACGAACTCCTCTTGCTGCTGCTTTCGCAGCCGCAGCGCGTCCATACCCGCGAAGCCCTGTTCGAAAAACTGTGGCCGCAGTCGGTATTGCTGGACGCGAATCTGACCACCGCCGTGTCGCAGTTGCGGAAGGCGCTGACCGATCCGCTGCGCGAACATCTGCGCACCTTGCCCCGCGTGGGCTATTCCTGGGACGCGGAAGTGCTGCGTCTGCCGCGCCAGCGCGAGGTCGCGGCGGCATCGGCAGAAACGACCGACACGCTGCGCCAGGACCCCATGCCGCAGCCGCCGCCGAATTCAGGTACGGGATGGCTGCGCCCGCGCTGGAGTCGGGTCGGCGCGATCGCGATCGTGATCGCCCTGGCCATGGCGATATTGCTTGCACTTTCGAGACACCCCGCCAAGCATGAGCGTCTTGCTGTTCTGCTCGACGAGGTCGAGATCGTCGAAGGCGAGGTTCCGCGCGCATGGATGGGCCGGATGATCGCCGATTCGCTGCGCCAGTACCTGCAGTTGTCGCCGAAGGTGCGCGTGCTGACCACGGAGGACAGCGTCGGCGTGATCGCTTCGAATCGCACGCTCGGCGCAGCGGATGGCGCCGACTTCAGATTGCATGTGCGGCTCGTGCCGTCGAGCCGCGAACCGGGGCGGATGGAAATGCGCGCATCGCTGCTGTCGGCAGAAGGCCCCCTGCGCGATTGGCGGATCGCGGTTGCCGACAACGGCGTGATTCCCGCATCCCGGCAGCTCGCGCAGCAGGTGCTCGTCGCCCTCACCGGCGATACCGCGCGCGTGCAGGCCAGCGCAATCGCCCCCGCCGCACTGCGCGCATACGAGGCGGGCATGCGCGCCGACGACATGAAACGGCCCGACGAGGCGCGCGCATCCTACGAACGGGCCATCGAACTCAGTCCCGGCTTCACGGCCGCGCGCATGCGGCTCGCGAAAGCGCTGAATCGCCTGGGACATGCCGATCTGGCCGCGGCGCAATGGCAGGTGGCCGCCGAGGCAGAAGACCTCGGGCCGGAGGCGCAAGGGGAAGCCAAGGCCCGTTCGCTGGACCTGTCCGGTCGCCTCGCCGAAGCGGCGGCGATCCATGAAGCCTTGGCGCTGCGTTTTCCGGATGAACCGATGCATCGTATCTCCGCTATCGATGCATTGATCCGCCATGGCGGCGATTCGCTCGATCGTGCTGAACGCGCGCTTGCCGGTTACGATCGCAGTCGAGCGAGTGTTTCCACCCAGGTCAGGCTCTCGATGCTCGATGCGCGGATGCACAAGGCTCGCGGGCACGGCGACGCCGAATTCCAGGCATACCGGCGCGTCGCCGAGCTGAGCGAGGCCGCCGGGATATCGATCTTCCTGGCCGATGCGCAGGCGAATTTGGGGATGGCGCATCGCCGCCGGGGCGAGATCGCCCAGGCGCGCGCGGCGTTTGCGAAGTCGGCAGCCGCATTCCGCGCCGTGGGATCCGAGGCCTACGCCCAGGCCGCCGAACTCAATGCGCTGCTGCTGTCGACGAAGCCCCTGAATCGCGACGAATCGCGTCAGCGGGCAGATGTCCTGACCCAGTTCGCAGTGCGCGCGGCCGCGGCCGGCAACAGCACCTTCGCCGGACAGGCGCTGGACGCGGCCGCGATCGATTGGTTGGCGGCAGACCGCCCCGACGACGCGCGCCAGTCGGCAGAGCGCGCCGCAGAGCTGTTGCTCAATGCCGAGCCCGCAATACGGGTCGCCCCCTCGTTGACCCTCGCATGGATCGAGATTCGCGAGGGCGACGCGCAGGCGGCCTTGCGCCGCATGCGGCAACTTGGGCCGACACGCGGTTCGCCTCAGGATGCCGATCTGCGCATCCTGCGCGTGCAGGCGTGGCTGGCGTTGGGCCAGCCGCTGCGCGCACAGGCCGAAATCGACGAGGCCCGCCGGAGCTGGTCGACGCTTGGTGTGCCTGCGATGCAGACTTCGAAACTCGACTGCGCCGAAGCCGGCGTCGTATCGATGCGGGGCCGGACGCGCCCCGGGAAGCCCACGCTCACCTCCTGCGGCCGCGATCGGGTCGGATCTTTCGAGTTGTTTCGCGCGCAGGCCGAGCTATCGGCTCTCGGTGGCGATGTCACCGCAATGCGCAGGGCCGTCCGCGGATGGGCGGAAGCGATCGAGCGCCTGGGCGAAAGCGGAGTGCGCGATGTCGCGCGGATCGATCTGGCATGGTTTCGACTGGAACATGGCGATGCCGTGGGCGCCGAATCCCTGCTGCGGGAATTGGATGCGGACGATCTGGCCGGGTTGCCGCCACCGGCAGCGGCACGATATTGGCTCAGTGTGGCCGTGCTCGCCGCAAGGACCATGAAGCGTCCGGCATATCGAGAGGCGCTTGCCCGGGGAGATCGTGCGCTCGGCGACGCCCCCGGCATTTTGCGCCGGGAATACGCCCTGCTCCGCCTGGCCGAACGCGGTCCGGCCGATCGCGCCGCGCTCGTGATCCAGCGCCGCGAGGCCGAGACGGCTGGTCTCGGCATGCTGGCCGCACGCGCGCGCCGACTCGAAGCGCGCTGGCAGGATTCCGCTGACGCCTGGGCCGACGCCGAGTGGTGGAGCGCGAGTACGGCGCTGCGTTGAGCCGGCCAACGTCTTTCGCGCCGACTGCGAAGCTGCGGCGACCGGACACCACGCACGCGCCGGCCCCGGCCTTGGCGAACCGCAACGCCGCCGGGCGTGAAGCGACCGGCGGCGTTGCGGGGCATCGGCGGCAGGCTCAGGGACAAGCCGGCCACGTGCCGCTGCGGAGCGCGTTCGCTGTGCCGACCGTCACTCCCTGATATTGCCAACTCAACGTCGCCATCGATGTGAACCACGTGAAGGGTGGGCGCAATGTCTCGAACGTCAGTCCACCCGGTGGAATCAGCAATTGGCTGCGCGAGCTGGCGCCGAAGCCGCTTTCGCCCGGCAGCCGGATCGAAGCGTTGGCGCTGAGGTTGCCGTAGAGGCCGAAGCCGTTGGGATTGTCGATTCGCCAGCGCCGGCTTTCGCCGGTTTGGCACTGAGACGTCAGACTCGGTTTCTGCGCACCCATGCTCGCGATGACCTGTTCGACCGCAGGCAATGCCTGCACCAGCCCATAGCCCGAGACCGGGTCGTAGCCGCGTGCGAACAGCGGGTCGGCCGGATCGGTCTGCACGCCATCGTAGGGGTTATCCATGTCCTGCGCGGTGCGGGTCATGACGCTGCGCAGCTCGGCGCCGGTCAGGGTTTTTCGCGACGCCTGCAACAGCAGCGCCGCCACCGCTCCCGCGTTCGGTGTCGCTGCGGAGGTGCCGAAGAAGAACGGGCTGGTGGAAATATTGCCGACCTTTTGGCCGAAGAACGTGGTCTGTATGCCGTCGGCGGCGACGATCGAGGGGTTTTCGCGCAATTCCGCGCTGCTGAGGCGATTGCCGTCGTGATCGAACAGGATCGGTTGTTGACCGACGGTCGAACCGGTGATCAGGTTCGCGCCGGTGAGGCCGCGGAACAGAACGCTCGGGCCGCCCACGTGGCTCAGGATTGCGGTCTCCGGCACCGTCGCCGGACCGATCAAGCCGGTGCCGACAGTCGCCGGCCGATTCGCGAAGTCGCGATTCCACAGCAGGGCGCCCTGCGGCGTGTTGAACCAGGAAGCCGCACCGATCGAGAGCGCGCTCCGGGCGTTGGCGTGGCTGAAGACCGTATTGGCCCGCAACGCGATCCTGGGGCCCAGGCTGGCGTTGGTGAGCCGCGCAAGCAGCTTGATCCGGCCGGGGTTCGCTCGTCCGTCCTTGGGTTTGAGGATCGCGATGTTGACGTAAGGCAACGTGGCGGCGTTCGCATTGTTGACGGCGACGTTCAGGAGCGGGTTGCCGCCCACCGGCGACGCCGATGTGAACAGCACGCGATTGCTCGGGTCCAGCACCAGCACGCGCAGGCTGTTGGCGGCGCCGACGCCGGGCGCGCTGAAGGACGCCCAGGGCTCGTCCCACTGAATGGTGAATGTGCCCGAATAGGTGGCCGCCCCTGCGCTCGGACCCAGGGTCATCACCGGAAGGAAACCGCCATCGCTGGGGTCGAAGTCGAAGGTGTCGAAGGTGCTGACATTGAAGAAACCGCGGCTTGTCCATTGCGCTTCGTACATCTCGGGCGCGCGGTGGTTGCCGGCGGCGACGAAGTAATGCACGCCGCGCGCGGTCAGCTCGTCGACTTTGCGCGCTGCGGCGTCGTCCTGGAAGAACGGTACGGTGAAGGCGGCGAGGCCGATGTCGTCGACAATGATGTCGGCGCCGGCCTGGGCCAACCGCTCCATCGCTTCCACCAGGTGCACCGAACTGGTGCCCTGCATGCCCGCGAACAGCAGCTCCGCACCCGGCGCGATGTCGTGCACCACTTCGGCCATCGCCCGGCCTTCGTCCAGATTGCCAGCCGGAAACACTCCGGGCAGGCCTTCGGCCACGATCCGGATCGGCTGGGTGTAGCCGTTGGGATTGCCCGGACCCGGCAGTTCGCCGCTCGCGATCGTCGCCGCCATCCCGCCGGCCAGATCGAAGCTGGTGGACAGAATGCCGACCTTGACGCCTTTGCCGTCGACCGCATAACGCTCGCGGACGAGGTTGCTGAGCATCGCCACATCGCCCTGGTTGTCCACCTGGCCAAGATTGGCATTCAATTTCGGCAGTGCCCGCGCCGAGAGCAGATTGCGATTGGACTCCAACGCAGACAGTGAAGTGATCGGCATCCAGCCCGCGGCCAGACGGCCGTTTCGCACCGTCGTATGCAGGCCGTGCACCGCCAGTTCCTTGATGGCGGCGGCAGTTGCGGCGGCATCGCGCCCCAGAAACTCCACCATCAGCTCCGTGCCGGTCGGATCGGTGACGAATTCGGGCAGCAGGTTCATCGACCCGGACGCCGCGGCCAGCGACTGCGGCGTATGCGCGGCCAGCGCTCGGAGGCCCGGATCGAGCTTTCCGACCGGAGCTTCCATGGGCAATGCAATGTTGACGCCTTGTGCGGGCAGATCCGCCGCGGACGGACTTGCGGGCATGACGGCGACGCCGGAAGCCCGAGGCCTCAGGGCGTCCCCACCCTCCGGTTTCGAGCCCAGGCTCAGGAAAGCACCGAATCCGGCGACCAGCCCGAGCGTCGCCCAAGCGACGACGTGATAGCGGGTGTTCACTTCAACAACCTCCTCGATGGGTACGTGCAGAAACCGTCCGGGGCATGGACGGGCCGCGAGCACCATCGCGAAGACCGATCAGACAGTCGTCAAGCCGGGCAAAAGAAACACAAAGCCGGGAATAAAAAGTGACGAGAGGCACGCTTTCAGACGCCACGAGGATACAAAAGCCCGCTGCCGATCCGGTCGTGGCCGATCGGAGCCAACTGGACCTGCTTCGGGCATAGCGGAGATTCCGCGGCAGCCCACGCTCAAACAGCAACGCCGGGGCCTGCGCCCCGGCGTTGCTGCGATACACCCGGATCGACCGCGCTCAGACGCCGTCGTTGGCGTCCTTCACCTGCTGCTCCAGCCGCGCCTTCAGGGCGTCGTCGAGTTTGAGCTGGCGGGCGAGTTCGTCGAGGTAGGTCCGCTCCATGAAGTTCTGGTCGTCGGCGGCGATGAGGCTGGCGACGTACATCTCGGCGGCGATCTCGGGGGTGGTGGCGACGCTGGCGACTTCGGCGGGGTCCAGCGGTTTGGCCAGTTCGGCCTGCAGCCACTGGCGGACTTCGGGTTCGGCGCCCATGCGGGTGAATTCGCCTTCGATGGTTTCGCGTTCGCGTTCGTCGACGTGGCCGTCGGCCTTGGCGGCGGCGATCAGTGCCTTGAGGATGGCCTGGCTGTGGGTCTCGGCCTCGGGCGCGGGCAGCGCGTGCAACGGCCGCGGGGTTTCGGTCGGGGCGGCAGTGGAAGCGGCCCCGGTGCCAGCGCCGGCGGCCTGCTGTTTCTTCCAGTCGCCATAGGCCTTGTAGGCCAGCATGCCGACCGCGGCCAGACCGCCGTAGACGGCGACCTTGCCGCCCATCTTGCGCGCCTTGCGGTTGCCCAGCAGCAGGCCCAGTGCGCCGCCGGTGAGGGCGCCCTTGCCGAAGTCCGCGCCGCTCTTGACGCCTGCCGCGTTGCCGAGACCGCCGATGCTCTGCTGTGCGGTCTTGAGCAACTGGTCGAGAAAGCCCTGGGTGTTCATCTGTGCGCTGCTCCGGAGGGGGATGGGATTCGAACCAGCCTACTGGAGGCGGGCACGGCCTGCTTCAACCCGCCGGAAGTCATGCCCGCCGGATCGTTCATCCGGCCGGCGCGTTCAGACAAGCCGGCCGCAACCGGTGCATGATCGCAGGGCATCGCCGACGGCTGCCAACCCGGTCACGGCAGACGTCCGTCGGCTGGGCTACAACGGCGCCACACATCGCTCCCCCGACTCCGAGGCACGCCCCCATGCCGCAGTCCGCCCCCGCCCTGTTCGGTCTCGTCCTGTTCACGCTCGCCCTGCCCGGCTGCACCGGCACCATCGGCGAGAACGGCGTCCAACTCGAACGCACCCAGACCACCCGCGAAGACCGCGCCGAACGTCGCCAGCAGCCCCCACGCACGACCGCACCGGCCGAGGCCGCGACCAAACCACGGCTCACCGGCGGCCGCCAGCCGGCACGGCAGATCCCCAACCCGCCGTTCGTGACCACCGCGTTCGCCACCTTCAACGAGCCGTGGGCGATGACCTTCCTGCCCGACGGCCGGGTGCTGGTCACCGAGAAACCCGGGCAGTTGCGGCTCTACAACACCGCGACCCGCACCACCGGCACCGTCAGCGGCGTGCCCCCGGTCGCCTATGGCGGCCAGGGCGGCTTCGGCGACGTGATCCTGCACCCGCAGTTCGCGAGCAATCGCTACGTGTATTTCAGCTACATCGAAAGCGAGGGCGGCAATCGCGGCGCCGTGGTCGCGCGCGCGCAGCTCACGCTCGACGCCAACGGCGGCGGCAGCCTCGGTGCGCCGCAGATCGTGTGGCGGCAGACGCCGAAGATGAGCGGGCAAGGCCATTACAGCCACCGGTTGCTGTTCGATCGCGACGGCAAGCTGTGGATCACCTCCGGCGATCGCCAGGCGTTCTCGCCTTCGCAGAACATGAGCGGCAACCTCGGCAAGATGGTGCGGCTCAACGACGACGGCAGCGTGCCGTCCGACAACCCGTTCTTCTCGCAGGGCGGCGTGGCCGCGCAGGTGTGGTCGCTGGGCCATCGCAATCCGCTGGGCATCGCGATGGACGCCGCCGGCCGCATCTGGACCCACGAAATGGGCCCGCAGTACGGCGACGAGGTGAATCTGATCGAACGCGGCAGCAACTACGGCTGGCCCAACGCCTCCAACGGCAACCACTACGACGGCGTCAACATCCCCGACCACGCCCCCGGCGACGGCTACAACGCGCCGGAAGTGTCGTGGAGCGGCACCACCATCGCCCCGGCCGGCTTCATCATCTACAGCGGCGACATGTTCCCCTGGTTCCGCGGCGACGGCTTCATCGGCGGCCTCGCCTCGCAGGCCCTGGTGCGCATCCGCATCGAAGGCAACACCGCACGCGAAGTCGACCGCTATTCGATGGGCCGCCGCATCCGCGAAGTGGAACAAGGCCCCGACGGCGCGATCTGGGTGCTGGAAGACGGCGGCAGCGGCCGCCTGCTGCGGTTGACGCCGGCGCCGATGTGAGGAACGCGCCTGTATCGTGAGGCACGGAATCGCGCGCAACCGGCGCAGGTCCCCGACAGAATCTGCGGCTCAATCGGCCCTGGGGACTTGGCAGGCGTCTTTTTCACTGCCCGCATCCGCCGACCCGCGCTTGCGCAGCACCAAATCGACGGTCGCGACATGGCCTTCATCGTCGTGCGCCAACGAGACGGAGCGATCACCGGGCGCGCAAAGCCCGAGTCGTTGCAATTGATCGGAGGCCACCCGCAGCGTGTAAGAGCCCGGAGGCAGTCGCTCGAACAGAT
Source organism: Lysobacteraceae bacterium (assembly GCA_044345955.1). GTDB lineage: Bacteria > Pseudomonadota > Gammaproteobacteria > Xanthomonadales > Xanthomonadaceae > Lysobacter_I. The sequence goes on along the minus strand of JBIJAD010000032.1, from coordinate 3,727 downwards.
ACGCGCCATCGAAAGCCGTACTCGTCCTGAAGACACGGCCGTCGGCAGAAATGGCTTCCAATGCGACATTGGAGGCCTCGCGACGTCCGACGGATGTTTCCAGATACACCATGCCGTCGATTTCCGAAGAGACAACGACCGGGTAATCGAGCCTGATCACCGCGCCGGGTGGTAGCTTCACCACTCGGGATTCGTGCAAGGGGAAACGGAACGGGTCTCCAAGCGTCTCTCCGCGCAGACGGATCGACACCGGCTGATTCGCAGGCAGACGCTCCAGTCGCGCCCACCCTTCGACGTCGCTGTTGATTGCCTGCTGCCCGAAGCCGGATGAGAAGGTCACCCCCTGCAGAGGCACTTCGCCGGAATCGTAGATCCCATCGCCATCGGCATCCAGGAAGACGCGAGCCTCGACTGTCGCTGTGGCTGCGCCGGGTCGTGAGTCGGCCCTCCAACCCGAATGCGTCCGCTGCAGTGACGTGGACATGGTAAATGCGAAGCGATTGCCTTCGTTGCGTCCGTGAGCGCCGCTGATACCGAATGACCAGCGGGAGGTACGCAATCCCATGCCCACTTCGACCCGATCCCTCCATTCGTCCGTCGCCGAAGAACCGTTGCGTTGCCGGATGAGACTCGAACGCAACCGCAACCCCGATTGCCCTGTCCAGCCCGCGCCGAACTGAACGATTCGCAGCAAGCGCTGCGGCGAGACATCGAACGACCACTGACCTCCGATGTCCCAACCCGACTTGCGATAGCTGAGAATTCCATTGATCCGCCGCTGCAGGATGGAGCCTCCGTCCTGCGACAACTCATACTGCATCGCCGTATCCCAACCGAGCCAACTGCGCGCGATCCGCATGCTGGCGACGCGGCGGCGCCACTGATCCTTCGCACCCGAAGCGGCGAATTTCTGCTGCGAAACATCGATCGTGATCGGCCACCCGCGCACCCAACGGCTGTTCAAGCGTGCCCGGATCGCTTCATCCACGATCTCACCGGCATAGCGTGGATCGCGGGCGGGGGACCATATCCCGCTCGATCGTTGCATCTCGATCACGGCGTCGCTCCTTTCGCCGATCAACTGCAAAGCGGCCCTTGAACCACGGCGGCCAGCGCCATCCACGAGCAACTGCGCTTCGGACAGAACCCCCGAAAATCCGCCTCGGAGCCTGAGCGAAAGCAGGGTCTCGTGATCGTCAAGCGGGTCGGCAGCGATGAGATCGGCAGCAACGCCCCAATGCGTACTGAGCGCATGCGTATAGCCCAGGCCGAAGATCGGCGGAACATCCTGCTCCGATCGCGTCGCCCCGATATCGAACACTCTTTTCCGTGGCCACAACCAGTAGGCCCGCCAACGGCGCGATCCGGCTGGCAAGGCCCCCTCGCCGACCAGCACTTTGCGCAGATCCTCCTGTCTTTGTCCGTCCGGTCCGTAAAGCACGATCCGGAAGACATTCAAGCCCGGCACCAGCGGCACCGCCTCGAAACGGTAGACATTGTCATCGCCCACGCGAACGAAATCGAGCAATTCGTCGTCGCGGTACAACTCGACATCCCAGCCGCTCAGGGCATCGCCTCGCAACGCGGTCGACAGCAGACCCTGGACATCGGATTCGTCCCAGTTGCCGAGACTGAAGCCCGCCCCCTCCATCACGGGCAACGCAGCGGGAATGGCGTTCACGAAGAGATCGCCGACGGACCAGCCGAGAGAATCGACATTGTCGAAGCGACGCTGGAATCGCAGGCGCAGATCAGTGTCGGACCGACCATCGTCGTAAAGACGCGCATTCAACGATAGTCGTGCCTCACTGCGAAGCATCGCCCCTTGCGCGACCATGTCCGCACGCATTGCAGCGCCATCGGACGACAGGTCGCCGCCGAACGAAAGATCGATCGTTGGCCATTCGAGCCAAGGCGCCCGATAAGGCATCGGCTCTTCTCGCGGCAACACACCCGTGCGTGTGCGCTCGTGGGAACGCCATCTTCGGTCACGTTCGCGCCGTAGTTCCACCGCGAGACCTTGTCCTTCCGGCAAAAGCAATCGAGACATGCGCAACTGTGGTTCGATCTCGAGATCGAACCACAGTTTGAACGCCGAAAGCGGCACGTAGATATCGTCCTCGTGCCGTTCCAGACGACCCCATTCGGCGCTCATCTCGCGCCCTTCGACCGCCAGCAGACGGCGACCCATATCGAGAACGAATCCCCGCGAGGGATCGCGGAACCAGCCTTTCGCCACACCTTCTTCGACGGACCCCTCGACCGGTATTTCCAGCACTTCGCAGAGCATCAGCCAGGGGACAAGCAGATCGCCACCATCGACATAGACCGTGATACCTTCGTGGATATTTCCACGACCGAGATCCACCGCAAGGATCAGCAGTTGCTCCTCCGGGCGCACCACGGGATCGAATTCGCTGGCCGCGAGGGGGAACACTGCGAGCATCGCAGCAACGGCCAGCGCATGCGCGGCCTTCCTGAGAACGATCAGGAGATCAAGGCAAAACGATGCGGCGCTCCGCGAGGACACTGCGCCCCTGTCCGCTCTTCTCGCTGTATACGGCATGGATTTCGCCACCATCCAACACGACGCCTGCCGGCAATACCAATTCCGTTTCCAGAACTCGCGTATCGCTGGAGGTATAGAGCACGAAGTCCTTCATGTGGTGGAGGAGGCGCGAATCTCCACCCCCCTTCGGCCTGTAGTAAACGTCGAGATCGCCGTAAATGGAACGCCGCCCATCGCGATCGATCCGCAGACGAAGCGTCGCCGCTCGTTCCCTGCTTTCCGATTTGACCAACGACAGCTCGGTCATGGAGAAGCTGACCGGCAAGTCTCCATGGCGTACGATCACCGGAATGCTGATCCGATAGATCGCACGGATATCCACGCTGAATCCTTCTTTCTCCACAGCGGCTTCGCGCTCGATGTCGTTGCCCGCGGCTGCATCCGGGATCGCATAAAAAAGAAGGTGTGATCGGTATTCGCCGGGCGCCAGGCTTTCGGGCTTTCGCAGCAAAAGCCGGATGTTCTGCCCCTCTCCCGGTCCGAGCTGGACTTGCCGCGGCGAGTGCCGAACGAGCGCATCCGCAAACAACTCGCGCTCGTTCGGCGATTCGATTTCCGACATCCCCCCGTTCTCGTCCATACGCATCTGCACGAACTCGATACGGAAGACCGCCGGCTTGTCGCCCCGGTTGACCAGATGGACCTGCGCCGCCCGATCACGCCCCTCGAAGACGATTCTTGTCGGAGTGACGGTGAGGTCGCTGGCTGCTGCGCGAGATGCAAGCAAGACCATTGCGATCGGGAATGCGACCAAGGACAAGCCTTTGAGAAGCCTATGCATTTTCACGACGCTTCGTCCGTTCCTTTGACCGAACCTGAACTTATGGACTTGCCATCAGCGATGGCGGACGCATGAATACAGGACTTCAATTGTAAGCGACCGTTACATTGAATGTGCCGGAATATGTTCCCGGCAATTGACCCGGGGATACGATAAGTGTTGCGCCCAATGTGAAGGAATAAAAACCTTCCGGGTAGATCGTAGCCGTCGCCCCCATCGAAGGAGCGAAATCCCGGATCACCATATTTGAAGATCCATTCGTAATGATCGCTTCACTCGGCAATATCACGGAAAATGTGCTATTAGGCACACCATAGACGATATATGCGGCAGGGTAAGCGCTTGCAGAACTGATGATAGTGACGCCGCCATTTGCC
>JBIJAD010000456.1:0-2864 GCA_044345955.1 Lysobacteraceae bacterium | reverse complement strand
GTTGGAATGGATGAGTCGGCGCTGCCGCGATGATGCGGCAGCGGATGCATCGGACGCGGTCGTGTCTGAGGCCTGGGCCCTCGCTTTCGCGAGGATGACGTCGTATCGATGTTGCCTGCGGCAGGTCCGCAAGGCGAACGTCATGCGCGTTGGGGCGACGGCGGGATTCCCGCATTGACCGGCTCAGATGGGTATGTCAGCCTCTGCGCCATGCCCCTGTCTGGGGGTTTTGGGGTCGCACAAGGACAGGGGCATTCGCAAGACGCACGCTTGGCGCCATGCCGTGCAGATGATCGATCGTATTCGCGGGTCGTGTCCGTCGATCGTGGTCGATGGATGCGGTCGGAGATCGCGATCGGTCGTTCGGCGCCGCGCCGTGGTCTGCGTCTTCATTTCGACCGAATCAAGGAGAAGATCACGATGTCGATTCCCACCACACCCGTGCCGCCGTATCCGGAGTATTCGGACGCGGTTCTGAACGAACCCGCGAACTACGGCATCCTGGAGCAACTGTTCGGTACCTGGGTCAATGTCGGCCCGAAGACCGACAGCAACAACCTGGGGCTGCACACGACCTGCATGCCCTCGCCGGGCACGAATACCGAAACCATCTTCGGCATCTTCCATTTCCTCTGCGAAAACTATGTCGAGGAACTCACCTTCTCGCCGGTCGCAGGCGGGGTGCGCAATCGCGGCGGCACCAACGAGCAATTCACCGCTGCCGTCGAATATCGGCAAAGCATCCAGCGCGCCAGCGACGGGGGTGGGCTGCACGAAGAAGTCGGGATGTTCCTGTGGCTCGACCAGATGTACAACCACGCCGCGACCGAGCAGTCGGTGATCGAGGACAACGGCTATCCGGGGATCGGCATCGGCGCCGGCGCGAACGGGCCCAATTACGTGCCGCCCTATCCGATCGCGCGCAGCGGCACGATCCCGCACGGCAGTTCGATCATGCTGACCGGCAGTTTCGCCCAGGATGTCCCCGGCAAGCCGCCGTTCCCGACCGGCACCGACAGTTGGACGGCGCCCTTCACCCAGCCGTGGCCGGCGCTGCAGATCGCGAATGCGCCCAACCTGCCCTCCTCGCCGCTGGCGATCTCGCCCAGCATGGGCGCGAGCGCGCTGCTGGCCCCGCCCGACGGCGGCCCCGCCGTGCCGCTGAATCTCGATGAGCCGCCGCCGGCCTGGGCGTTCGACAAGTCGCTGCCGGTGACCCAGCCCGACAGCAATCTGACCTACTTCCAGCGCATCGTGGCGCATCCGAACTATCCGTACTCTGTGCGCCCGGATCTGCGCCTGCGCGATGCGATCAGGAACCAGAACATCAGCAAGTACACCCTGATCCAGTTGACCACGAAGCACGACGGCGGTCCGCAGGGCGGCGTCATGAACACGCCCTTCGTCAAGACATTCGCCGACGTGACCGAAGTGACCCTGAACATGTGGCTGGAAACGGTGGTGGAGCCCGACGGCACCGAAGTGCTGCAGTTGCAGTACGAGCAGATCATCTTCTTCGAGTTCATGTTCGGCTCGAACGGGCAGACCACGCGCTGGCCGCACATCCAGGTGAACACGCTGCGCAAGAAGACGTAAACCGGGGTCGGAGTCGACTTTCCGACGCCCCGGGGCTCGCTTGCGCGAGGATGACGTTGTTGCGATATCGTCGTCGCGGGGAACGACGGCCTGCGCATTGCGAAACGGGCGATGCCAAAAAAGAAAGGCGGCCGGAGCCGCCTTTCCGAATGAATCGATGCCTTTTGCGGGCGCGGCGCGGATCTGCGCCCTCGCCCGCCGCGGCGACGAATCGATCGCGTCAGCGATGGATTCATGGGCAGCCGGTCCGGACATGCGCCGGACCGGCGACTCGAAACACGCGCACGATGCGCGTTTTTCAACACCGTGTCAGGGCTTCTTCGCTTCGCGCGGACCGGTGTTCTTCACCCATCTGTCGAACCATTCCAGCATTTCCGCGGCGAAGTGTTCGTTGCTCTCCTTCGCGGTGTACCAGTGCGGTTCGAACGGCAGCATGACCAGCCGCGCGGTGCCGCCGTTGCCGCGTATGGCCTGGAAGAGTTTGGGCGACTGGACGGGTTCGGTGCCGGGGTTGGCGTCGTCTTCGCCGTGCACGATCAGCAGCGGTTCGTCGACCTTGTCGGCGTGGAAATAGGTCGAGGATTCCTCGTACACGCGCTTGGCGGCCCACAGCGAACGGCGTTCGTTCTGGAAACCGAACGGGGTCAGGCTCTTGTTGTAGCCGCCGCTGCTGGCGACACCGGCGCGGAACAGGTCGGAATGGGCCAGTAGGTTCGCGGCCATCAGCGCACCGTGACTGTGGCCGGTGACGCCGATGCGGTCGCGGTCGACCACGCCCATCTCGACCGCCTTGTCGACCGCGGCCTGTGCGTTGTCCACCAACTGCTGCAGGTAGGTGTCGTAGGCCGTGCGCGGGTCGCCGACGATCGGGAAGGAGGCGTTGTCGATGATCGCGTAACCGGCGAGCAGCAGCAGGCGGTATTCCGGGAAGCGGGTGAAGGTCTGCTGCGAGCCCACGACCTGCCCCGCCTTGGTCGGGTCGGCGTAATCGGCGGGATAGGCGTAGAGCACGGCCGGCACCCGCGTGCCGGGCTTGTAGCCGACCGGCAGGTAGAGCGTGAAGGACAGGTCGACGCCATCCTTGCGCTTGTAGGTGACCAATTGACGCTGGATGCTGCGCACTTCCGGGGTCGGATCGACGTAATTGGTGACCTGCTGCGACGCGGAGGCGAGGACCGCCTCGCCCTCGGCCGCGTCGTTCACCGCCTCGCCGAGCGTGCGGACGAAGAAATTGGGTGGGTCCTTCGGGGTTTCGCGCAGGGTGAACA
>JBIJAD010000284.1:0-5288 GCA_044345955.1 Lysobacteraceae bacterium | reverse complement strand
ATAAAGATTCAGCTTTTCCGCGACCGACAGGACCTGATCCCGATTGCACGCAACCCGTTACTTGCCTCTCTCCTTGGAGAATGGCTGCAGTCCAATCGCAACCTCCCGAAAAATCAAGCCGACTTGTACCGCAACTATCTAATCAATCAACTAAAAAAATGCCAAGACAAGATCGATAAGAACCGACTGACCATTGATGATGTTCTTGATGTCGCACAGGACGTCGCCTGGTTTGTCTTTGAGTCCCCCACATACGGACTCGAAGCCCCGGTTCAGGTCTTGTCGCGACAGATGAGCAGTCCGCACACAGACGCAGCGATCGGCATCCTCAACCACGCACGAATCGCGCGCGTCACGAGCACCGAACCGAGATCTTTCGCATTCTCGCATCGTCGTTTTCTGGAGTACTTCGTTTCAACGAAGTTGCTCACCATGCCGGAGAGACTACCGACGGAGCATATCCCAACAGACTCCCGCGGCCGGGATGCTCTCACCTTGTTCGCCCAGATTTGCGAAGACAAACAAGCGTCGGAATTGGCTGAACTATGCTGGAAGGAGATCAGCGCTCACTTTGACTCCCCAGAGCATCAGCTTCGAAGCATTCACAGCCTGCGCTTCCTGATCGATGCATTTCGCTCACGCCGAACTGCAATCGCCTCATTTTCCTCGCTCCTTGGCGAATTCATGGAGGGTCGCATATCAGACGGCAAGAATCTGGTTTATGCCAAAATAGGCTTGGAGGCCACTGGATTACTGCCTGACGATAAAGCCATTCCATTACTCAACCAGGCAATCAGTAGCACCAACTCATGGCTTCAAGAGACCGCATTTCGTGCACTCAGGCAACTATCCAAGCCAAACAGTGATTTGGAGAATAGCGTTCGCTATTACATACTAAATATTGACGACATCAATTTTTTAAGAAACAGGAAAACGATCAATTTCGCACTTTCTCTTTCCGACGGTTTTGCCAACGTGAAGAAGCTGGTGAAATTCAGATGGATGAACTTGATCCTCTCAGCAATAGCGGTTATCGCAATATTCATGCTATCGCCAGCGATGTTCGCATCCATAGCCGCAGCAGCAACGCTTTCTTCAATGGTTTTGTTCTCTAAGAATGCATATCGGCGCAACTCTATTTATCCCTTTTTTCTCATATTTTTTCGCTCTTATACTGCATTCATTTCTATACTCTATGCCATGATTTCGATCATATTCGATCAAGAAAAAAATTCTTCGTTGCGCCTTCAATATGGCAATGAATTTGTCCCAGAATTGGACCTATTGCAATCTGCTTCTGCTTTCATTATTCCAGAGCCATCAAATGCAATTGCTTTATTAATTTTCGGCATCTTGGCATTTGACCTTGTAAAAATATATCAAGCGATTCGAGATGACTACCAAAAATTCAAAGGCATCATGAACATATATTTTTTGTTCAAATGTTTAAAAAAGATCCGAGAAAACTTGACTGATTTTTCATTGTTTCTTTCCGCGCTTGTTGCTGTACTCTGGATTATTTTTTTGTTGTTCAAGCATCTCCCAGAGATCTCTGGCGCGATTATGATAATCACCTCTTCTCTCATCATCTTGTTCGCTATCATTAATTTCGTCCACTTTATTCGGTCTTTCGTCGTTGATCTCTTGATATTCCGAAAAATTAAAATTGGTGACAACACGACACGGACAGAGATCGCTAGTGTTTTGAAATCTCTCAAGACAGATGGAAGAAGGATGAGATATGTCACGCTACTTAGCGAACGTCGAGTTAACGTTAATGGCGAGTGGCCTGATGGCTTCTCTCTTTGCGTGTCGCGTGACCCAATCATTACAGAGTTGGCAAAACTTGAAGAGCGCTGGCTCGGCCTTGACCGATGAAAGCATCACTGCACAACTCTGTCTCACTTAGTAGGTATTCTCGATAAACGTCAACGTCGCCACGACGCCCTTTTCATCGCCCGGCCGCACCTTGACCTGCCAGCCGTAAAGCGCGCACAACCGGCGCACGATCGACAGGCCGATGCCGCCGCCCTGGGTGTGTTCGGCATGGCTGCCGCGATAGCCGCGCTCGAACAGGCGCGCGGCGTCTTCGGCGCTGAGGCCGGGGCCGGTATCGAGCACGTCCACGGCGTTGTCGCGCAGGCGCACGCGCACTTCGCCGTCCGGCGTGTATTTCACGGCGTTGCCGATCAGATTGCTCAGTGCGACCGTCACCGCGGCCTCCGGGGCATCGATGACGATCTGGCCGGGTGCGCCTTCGAGCCGCAGATCCAGGGGTTTGCCGGCGAGTTGGCCGCGATGCGCGTCCAGCAGTTGTTCGGCGATCCTGCCGACATCGGCGGCGCCATGCCCGCGCTCGTTGCGCGAGAGCAGCAGCAGCGCGCCGATCAGGTCGGTGCATTGCTGCTCCGCGCGCTGGATGCGGCGCAGGCGGACCTGGGTCTTGTGATCGAGATCGGGCCGCGCCAGCATCAACTCGACCGCACCGCGGATCACCGCCAGCGGCGTGCGCAGCTCGTGGCTGACATCGGCGTTGAACTCACGGTCGCGCTTGACCACGTCGGTCAGGCGTTCGGCGTAATCGTCCAGCGCGCGCGCCAGCTCGCCGACCTCGTCCTCGGCGAAGTGCGCGGCCAGCGATTCGGATTCCGCACTGCGGCCGGAGCGACGCAGGCGCTGCGCCAGCTCGGTCACCGGGCTCATCACCCGCGACGCCGCCCACCAGCCGACCAGCAGCGAGAACAGGGTGAACACCACCACCGCGCCGAAGATCGCGCGATTGAACTGCGCATCTCCGCGGCTGGCGCGGGTCATGTCGTAAGCGAGGAAGAACCAGGCCTCCGGCGTCTTGCGCACCGCCAGCTTGTAGACGAACAGGCTGCCGTCCGGATTCCTGCCGCTGAGACGATGGATGCCATCGCCGAGCCGATACCAGTCGGGCTGGTCGACTTTCAGCGCATCGAACTTGTCGGGCCCGACGATCCGCGCGTACATCTGCTGCACCGGCAGATCGATCCTGCCGCTGGGGTCGGCGTAATAGCGCCTCGCCAGTTCGGTGATGTTCTGGTTCATCACGTCTTCGACCAGCGTGTTCTCGACCCGGCTGCGGGTCCACTGCGTGGCGAACGCGAACAGCGAGGTCAGGCCGAAGCCCAGCAGCAGGAACGAGAGAATGATGCGGCTGCGCAGCCGGCGCCGGTAGGCGGGCCGCCGGCGGCGTCGCTGGGCCCGCTCAGGCGCCGGCATCGGGGACGGCGATGCGGTAACCGATGCCGTGGCGGGTCTGGATCAACGCGGTGCCGAAGGGCTTGTCGACCACCGCGCGCAGGCCGTGGATGTGCACGCGCAGGCTGTCGGAGTCGGGCAGCTCCTCGCCCCAGACGCGGGTTTCCAGTTCCTGCCGGGTGACCACCGCGGGCGAGGCTTCCATCAGCGCCTGCAGGATCTTCAGCGCGGTCGGGTTGAGCTGCAGCAGCTTGCCTTCGCGGCGCACTTCGAGCGTGTCGAGGTTGTATTCCAGATCGCCCACGTCCAGCACCCGGCTCTGGGTGCCCTTGCCGCGGCGGGCCAGGGCATTGAGCCTGACCTCGACCTCCTGCAGGGCGAACGGCTTGACCAGATAGTCGTCGGCGCCGGAATCGAAGCCCGCGATCTTGTTGTCCAGGGTGTCGCGGGCGGTGAGCATCAGCACCGGGGTCTGCTTGCGGGCCTCGCCGCGCAGCTTGCGGCAGACTTCCAGCCCGTCCATGCCCGGCAGATTGAGATCGAGCACGATCGCGTCGAACTCGTGGACGATGGCCAGATGCAGGCCGGTGATGCCGTCGGCCGCGAAGTCGACGGTGTGGCCACGGTCCTCCAGGTAGTCGCCGAGGTTGGCGGCGATGTCCTGGTTGTCTTCGATCACGAGTATGCGCATGCGGGAGGATCCTCAGGGGTCATGCTGTGACCGGTCGCCTGCCGATCGGTTCCCGAACGGCGCCGGTCTCGCGCGAGTCGCATTCTGTCACAGCGTCGCGCGCGCCTCGCTGCACCGGCATCGACGACCGACAGGATCGCGGGCAAAAAAAGAGCCCGGGCGACCTGCGCCGCCCGGGCCAAGTTTGGGAGTGACCCCGATTACCGGTTCTGCATCGGCCCTGACGAGGTTGGGTGAGCGGCAGGAATCGGTCCGGACACGCTACCCCGGGGCCGATTAAAGCCTCGTTAAAAACTCGTGACGGCGCCGATCACGACCGAACGCACGTTTTCACGTGCGCTCTTTTCGCTGACTTTTGGCGATTTTCGCCATTTGATCGACGATTTTGCCGGCAACATCGACGCCGGTGCTGGCCTCGATCCCCTCCAGCCCCGGGGAGGCGTTGACCTCCAGGACCAGCGGACCGCGCCGGGCGCGGATCAGATCCACACCCGCCACGCCCAGGCCAAGGACCTGCGCGGCGCGGACCGCCACGGCGCATTCCTCGGCGTCCGGCTGCACCGCTTCGGCGCTGCCGCCGCGATGCAGGTTGGCGCGGAAGTCGCCCGCCGGCGCCTGCCGGCGCATCGCCGCGATCACCTCGTCGCCGACCACGAAGCAGCGCAGATCCGCGCCGGCGGCCTCGGCCACGAACTCCTGCACCAGGAAGTTGGCGTACAGCCCACGCAGGGCCTCGACCACACTGCGCGAGGCCGAAGGCTTCTCGGTCAGGATCACTCCCGCGCCCTGGGAACTCTCGTTGAGCTTGATGACGTGCGGCGGCGGGCCCAGCATCGACAGCAGGTCGGCGGTGTCGTCGGGGTTGTCGCCGAACGCGGTCACCGGCATGCCGATCCCCTCCGCCGCCAGCAACTGGTGCGCGCGCAGTTTGTCGCGGGCGCGGGCGATCGCGTCGGCGCTGTTGGGCGTGGCCGTGCCCATCAGCTCGAACTGGCGCAACACCGCGCAGCCGTAGCGGGTGATCGAGGCGCCGATCCGCGGCAGCACCGCGCCGTAGCCGGAGATGGAGCGGCCCTTGTAGTGCAGGTCGAAGCCGTCGGAGGCGATGCGCATGTAACAGCGCAGCGGATCGAGCACCCGGGCGCTGTGCCCGCGCGCGCGCGCCGCCTCGACCAGACGCCGGGTCGAATACAGCTTGCTGTTGCGGGAAAGGATGGCGAGCTTCATGCGTGCGTCCCGGGCAGACGGTGCGGCGAGCATGCCGCAAGCGCATGACATTGTGCGCCGCGGATGGCTTGCGCGTCGAAAAAGAAACGGCGGCCTCCGCGGAGGCCGCCGTCGTCGCGATGTCTGGAGCGGGTGATGGGAACCG
>JBIJAD010000030.1:0-18956 GCA_044345955.1 Lysobacteraceae bacterium | reverse complement strand
GCGTTCAACACGAATCTCGAAGCGGCCGACGAAGTGGCGCGGCAGATGCGTCTGCGCGATCTCGGCGGCCTGGTGGTGATCGACTTCATCGACATGAATTCGACCAAGCACCAGCGCGAGGTGGAAAACCGTCTGGGGCAGGCACTCAAGCACGACCGCGCGCGGGTGCAGATCGGCCGGATCTCCAAGTTCGGCCTGCTCGAAATGTCGCGCCAGCGGCTGCGCCCGAGCCTGGGCGAATCCAGCCAGTTGATCTGCCCGCGCTGCGACGGCCACGGCCGCATGCGCAGCATCGAATCGCTGTCGCTGTCGATCATCCGTCTCGCCGAAGAGCACGCGATGAAGGACAACACCGGCCAGGTGCTGGTGCAGGCGCCGGTGGAGATCGCCAACTACCTGCCCAACGAAAAGCGCCGTGCGCTGAGCGAGATCGAGAACCGGCACGACGCGCCGATCGTGATCGTCGCCGACGAATCGCTGCACACGCCGCATTACGAAGTCACCCGGATCCGCGAGAACGAACTGGGCGAGGAAACCGCGAAGCCGAGCTACCAGCGCGGCATGCCGCGCAAACTGGCGACGATCTCGCTGACCAAGGCGAATCTCAATATCCCGGCTGCGCCGGCGGTGACCAACGTCAAGCCCGCGCGCCCGGCACCGATGCGCGAGGAGCGCGAGGAACCGGCACCCGCTCCGGCCGTGGCTGCTCCGGCGCCCGCGCCCGCTCCTGCGCCGACGCCCGCGTTCGCGCAGACGCAGCCGGCGCGTCGGGAATCGGGCGGCATTCTCGGCTGGATCAAGGGCCTGTTCGGCGGCGCCGAGGCCGCGCCCGCACCGACGCCGGTCGCAACCGCGCAGCCGCAGACCCGCGATCGCCAGGATCGCCACAACGGTCAGCAGCGCCGCGACCAGCGTCGCGACGATCGCGGCGGTCAGAAGGGTCAGCAGCCGCGTCGGGAGGAGCAGCGCCGCGATGAGCAGCGTCGCGATGAACAGCGTCGCGACGAGCAGCGCCGGGGCGGGCCGCAGGGACAGCAGCAGAAGCCGCAGGCGCAGCAGGGGCAGCCGCCGCAGAAACAGCAGCAGCCGCAACAGCAGTCGAAGGCTCAGCAGCCGCAACAACAGCCGAAGCAGCCGCAGCAGCAGACGCCGAAGCAACCGCCGAACGCACAGCCGCCGAACGCACAGCCGCCGACCGCACAGCAGCCGCCCGTCCAGAAGCAGGCGAACGAAGCCGCGCCGCGTCCGCAGCAGCCGCGTCGCGAGGAGCGCGCGCCGACCGCCGATGCGTCGGGTCCGCAGCCGGCGGCCGAGGTTGCCGCGCCTGCATCGCCGCCCTCGCCCGTCGCTGCCGCCGCCGCGGCCGCAGCGGTCGCCGCCGCACCGACGCTGCCCTCGGCGATGCCGGTTGCGACGCAGTCGGTCGCGGACAACGACGACGACGCTGCGCTGGACGCACCGGGCGCCGATGACGTGGCGGGTGAAGGCGGCGCTCGCCGTCGTCGCGGTCGTCGTGGCGGCCGTCGCCGCCGTCGCGGCAACGGCGAGACCACACTCGCCGGCGAGACGATCGCCGACGAGTCGCTGTCGGCCGAAGACGCGCCGACGGTGATCGACCGCAGCCAGCCGGAATTCGACTTCGACGATCTGCCGCCGGCACCGGCTCCCGCGCCGCGCCCGGCCGAGGCGCCTGCCATGACCTCGTCTGCCGTGTCCGCGACCGCAGCGGTCGCCGCGGCGGTCGCGACCATGCCGGCAGCGGAAGCGCCTGCGCCCGTGCAGAAGACTGCGGAGGAGGCACCTCGCTTCTTCACCGATCCGCCCGCCGAAGTCGTCGAGCCCGCCGTCGTCGCGCCTGTAGCGAGCGCTGCCGTCGCTTCCGAAGTGGTCGCGGTGGCGCCGGAGGTGGTGCAACCCGCGGTGATCCAACCAGCGGTCATCCAGCCAGCGGTCATCCAGCCGGCGACCACCGAACCGGCGGCCGTCGAATCCGTCGTCGTCGCAGCCAGCGTCGTCGAACCGGCCGTGGTGGTATCGACGGTGATCGAGCCCGCGGTCGTCGAGCCCGCGGTCGTCGAGCCCACGGTCGTCGAATCCGTCGTCGTCGAGCCGAAGATCATCGAGCCCGTCGTCGTGGAGCCCGAAGTGGTCCGTCCGCTCGCGACCGAACCGGGCATCGCCGCGCCGCAGTACGGGATCGGCCTGCAGTTGTTCGAAGCGCTGCCCGACGCCGCGCCGCAGGACAACGACGGCAGCAAGGATCAGGCGCGCAACGCCTGATCGAGCCAGCGCGATCGAGCCGCCGCGATCGATCCAGCACGATCGACCGGACATGATCCGCGGGGCCCGACGGTACGCCGTCCGGGCCCGCGCGTGTGTCACGTCATGCTTCACACCACGCGCGCGGGATCGCTGAGCCCGTATTGCGAGGACAACCGCGCCAGGGCGATGCTGTCCTGGATGCCGAGCTTCTCGAACAGCCGGCCCTTGTGGGTGTTCACCGTCTTCGAGCTGAGGCTGAGCCGTCTGGCGATGTCCTCCTGACGCATGCCCTGCACCATCAACATCGCGATCTCCAGTTCGCGTGGCGACAGCGCGTCGAACGGCGTCTTGTCGCCGCCCAGACCGGCAAGGGCAAGATGCTGGGCGATATCGCCGGCGAGATAGCGGCGGCCGCGGGCGACATCGCGTACGGCGCGCAGCAGTTCGGCGGCGTCGCCGCCCTTGCCGACGTAGCCCGATGCCCCGGCCTCGATCAGCCGTTTCGGCATCGGACCATCCTGAAGCACCGAGACCACGACCACGCGGCAACCGTAGTCGCCCTTGACGATGCGCTCGGTGATCTCCAGGCCGCTGATCCCCGGCAGATGCAGGTCGCACAGCACCACATCGGGCTTCAGCCTGCGGATCATCGGCAGGCCGGTCTCGCCGCTGTCGGCTTCGCCGACCACTTCGATATCGGTCTCGACCGAGAGCATCATGCGCAGCCCGGTGCGCACCAGCGCGTGGTCGTCGAGCAGAAATACCCGGATCGTCATTCCCTGTCCCCTCGTGTCGTCCTGCGCACAGACTAGGCTGCGGGCCCGCCGGCGACAACCGGAATCCGCCGCGTCCGCGTGTAGGAAAAATCCTACCCCTCCCCGCCGCGGCGATGACTTCCGACACCCCGGCGCGCCCGCACGCTGTGGCAGGATCGCGATTTCGCCCGCCGGAGCCCGCACCATGACCCTGCTTCCCCGCCGCACCGCCGTGTTCGGCAGCGCCCTGTTGCTCGCCCTGCTCGCCGGCTGCGCCAGCGCACCGCGAACCGCGACGCCGGCACCGGTCGCGCGCGATCACTGGTTCGCCGATGTCGCGAAGATGGCCGAGGCCGAGGACAACGCGGGCCGTCGCACGCATCTGCGCACGCGACTGCAGGCGCTGGGGCTGCAGGTGCGCAGCCAGACCTTCACGGCCAATGCGCTGCAGGGCGAAAACCTGCTGGCCGATGTCGGCGGCCCCGCGGATGCGCCCCTGCTGCTGATCGGCGCGCATTCCGACCGCGTCGCCGAAGGCCGCGGCGCCACCGACAACGCCTCCGGCAGCGCGGTGGTCCTCGCGCTCACCGAACGTTTCCGGCGCAAGCCGCTGAAGCACCACCGGGTCGCCGTCGCGTTCTGGGATCTCGAAGAGCACGGCCTGCTCGGCGCCGCCGCCTATATCGAACAGGGCAGCGCACGCCCGGCGCTCTACATCAACTTCGACGTGTTCGGCTGGGGCGACAGTCTGTGGATGATGACGCCCGACCCGGCGCATCCGCTGGTCGCGAGCACCCGCGAGGCCGCGACCGCGCGCGGACTCGCGCTGAGCGCGGGCGAACAGTATCCGCCGACCGATCATCGCGCCTTCCTGCGCGCCGGCTGGCCCGCGGTGTCCTATTCGCTGGTCGGCGCCGACGAGATCCCCGGCATCCTCGAGATGTTCTCCGGCAAGCGGGTGATGTCGCGGCCGAAGGTGATGACCGTGATCCACAGCCCGAACGACACCATCGATCAGGTCGATGCCGCCGCCGCTGCCCGCGGCGTGGACGCGGTCGAGGCCGCGATCCGGGCCTGGGACGCGCGCAGCAGGGGTTGAGGCGCCGGCCGTCGGCGACCGGTCGTCCCGCCGACGGATGCCATTCCCCGCCGGGGCGTTTCCTGCTATGACGGCAGGCGTCGTCACGAAACGGTCATGGAACGGCCATGCGCGACTCAGGAACATCCGCCCGGACATCCGGCGGCACTTCGGGTGGCGTTTCGAACGCGACCTCGCTGCGCCTGCTCGCCGACCGCGAGGCCGAATGGTCCGCGCGACTGCGGATGGTCGAGGACGCGCGCTCGTTTCTGGTCCTGACCAGCTATTACGTCGGCAGCGACGCGCGCAGCGCGCAGATGCTGGAGGCCTTGCTGGATGCGCAGCAACGGGGCGTGCGCGTCATCCTGGCGATGGACCGTTTCGGCCAGCGGCTGGCACACAATCTCGGCAGTGCAGACGACCACCGCAGGCTGCATGCGCATCTGGACGCGCTGCGCGCCGCCGGCGGCCACGTGTCCGAATACGCGCCGCGCGGCCTGCGCCATCGTCTGGTGGGCGGCGGCATGCACGTGAAGATCCAGGTCTCGGAGGCCGGCGCCGCGCTCTTCGGCAGCAGCAATCTCGCCGGCCACTCCTTCGATCGCTGGAACGAAGTCTCGCTGCTCGTCGAAGGTGCGGTGGTCGCCGATCTGCTCCGCGATGCCTGTCGTTTCGCGGGCCTGACCGACGCGGAAGCGGCCCGGCTGCACGCAGCGTTGCCGGCAGCGTCCGGCGACGGGCGCATATGGTTGCGCTATCGGTGCGAGGACCCGGAGAACCGGCACGACCGGCGGTTCCCGTTCGGCGCGGTCGACAATCGACTCACCGCCGAACTCGCCGCGATGATCGACCGCGCCCGCCGCTCGCTGCGCATCACCGCGTTCTACTGCAAGCCGGCGCCGATCCTGCGCGAGGCGCTGTTGCGCGCCTGCCGGCGCGGAGTCGAAGTGGAGATCTTCCACTCGCACCGCGATTCGCTGGAGGCCTCGCAGGCACCGTGGATTTCGGCTTCGGTGCGCTACGCCGCGCTGCTGGCGGCCGGCGCGCACATCCACGAGAACCGCGCCGGCGAGCATTCCAAGGTCATCCTCGTCGACGACCGCGAGGCGGCGATCGGCAGTTACAACTTCGAGCACGCCGCGCACGATCGCCTGATCGAGGCGATGCTTTTCTCGCAGCACCGCGCACTCTGCGCCGAACTCCGCGCGCTGTTCGACGCCCTGCGAGCGAGTCCCGACAACCGTCGGCTGGGCGCGGACTGGCTCGGCGAATTGCCGGCGAGGTTGCGGCTCAAGCGCTGGCTGTATCGCCCGATGGAGCGCTGGATCTGAGTGTCGGCGCCGCCGCGGGCAGCGGCTCGCCCGCACGCCAGCCGGCGGTCTGCAGGGCATCGAGCAGGGCCGCGACATCGGCCTTGGCGCCGAGACTGTGCACCGGCAGCACCAGCACATCGCCCGGTCGCGCCCAGGCGAGCGCGGCGCGCGCGGCTTCGGCTTCGCGCAGATGCACCGGCAAGGCGGACTCGGGCAGACCATGACGCAGGAGCTCGTCGCGGATCAGCCGCGCGACTTCGCCGGGCTCGCGACCGCGCAGATAACCGTCGATGTCCTTGACCACCACCAGCGACGGCACGTAACGCGCGGCGGTCGCGGCCAGTTCGCGGATCTGGTCGTCTTCGCGGTTGCCGGCCTGGCCCAGCAGCAGCGCCAACCGACCGTCGCCGCGGCGCGCGTCGGCGATGTCGAGCAGGCCGGCGAGACCGTCGGGATTGTGCGCGTAGTCTAGGAAGACTTCGATCCCGGCGAAGGCCCAGCGCTGCAGCCGCCCGGGATTGTCGGCGTGGCGCACGCCGAAGTCGGCGAGCGCGGCGCGGATCGTTTCCGGCGGCAGATGCAGACAAGCGGCGGCCATCGCCGCGGCCGCGACATTGGCGATGTTGTGGCGTGCGACGCCGCCGAGGGTGAGCGGCATCGCCGCGATTTCGCCCAGATCGTGCATGTCGCCGGCATCGCGCAGACGGAGGCGGCCTTCGTGCGGTGCGCACAACGGCGCATCGGCCGGCAGCGTCGCCGCGACATCGGCGAAGTCCGCGGTCGAGAACCACGCCTGGCGCGCATCGCCGGCCGCGGCGCGCACGCGCAGCAGCGGATCGTCGGCGTTCAGCACCAGGCAACCGCCATCCTGCACCGCGCGTGCCAGGGTGAATTTCACATCGGCCAGATCGTCCAGCGAATGCACCCCGTACTCGCCGAAATGATCGGGGCTGACGTTGGTGATGACCGCCACGTCGGCGCGGCGCAGGGCGAGACCGCGGCGCATCATGCCGCCGCGCGCGGTCTCCAGTACCGCCGCCTCGACATCGCCACGACGCAGCAACTGGCGCGCACCGGCGGGACCGGAATAGTCGCCGCTTTCCAGCGACTGCAGTGCTTCGCCGGCGGCGCCGACGAACAGACCGTCGGTGCAGGAATGCGCGGTGCGCAGGCCCTGCGCGCGCAGGATCGCCGCCAGCGTGCGCACGGTGGTGGTCTTGCCGTTGGAGCCGGTCACCATCGCGACCGGGATGCGCGCGAACGCCGCCCAGTCGAGCGTTTCGGGCGCCGGCAGGGCCCGCAGTGGCCAACTGCATGCGTGGCGGCCCAGACCGAAGCTGAGGGTATCTTCGTCGAGCAGCGCGGGGGCAGCGTGCGCCTCCGCCGCATGCAGCAATGCGATCAGCGCCGGATTGCGCTCGCCCGCGGCGAAGCGCGAGAGCGTGTCGAAAGCGCGATCCTCGTCGTCGATCAGCGGATGTCCCGGGGCGTGATGGCGATCGTCGCCGACCGCGGCGCACCAGGCCCATTCGTTGACCTCGGTCGCTGCCAGCAACTGGTCGACCGGCGCGGTGAAGGCCAGGGACTGGCCGCTCGCGTGCGCACGCACCACGACGACGGGAGACGGCCAATCCAGACGGCGGCACATCGCTTCGACGCGCGCGCGCCACGCCGATGCCGCAGCGGCATCGCGCGCCAGCGCGCCCTGCGTCTCCAGCGCCGCGCCGGGGGCGTCGAAATAGAGATTCGGCCCGGTGAGCCGGCGCGAATCGTCGAACGGCAGCGGAGCGGCGGCGGAACCGGGGCCTTGAACGGACGCGCTCAGTCTTCGCTCTCCCGCGAGATGAAGATGCCGCGCTCGTCGCGGCTGACCCCCTCCCACTGCTCGGGCGAGAACGCGGGTTCGGCGACCGGCGCTTCCTCGCCCGGCGCCGCGGCCGGCCGCGGCGCGGGTTTCTCCGCCACGCCCTCGGGCTTGAACTTGATGACCTGCTTCCACGAGCGCACCAGCGCATCGGCGAAGACCAGCAGCAGATCGCCGGGACGAGCCATGCGCAGGCCGGCGTCGATCGCTTCCTGCTCGTCGGGAATGATCGTGATCCGCTCCTCGGGCACGCCGTGCTCGCGCAGCACCGCGGCGATCAGCTTCGGCACTTCGTCGGGCGCCCTGCCGCGCAGACTGTCGTCGCGGCGGCAGATGTAGTGATCGAACCGGCCAGCAACGGCCTGGGCGATTTCGCGCAAGTCCTCGTCGCGACGGTCGCCGGGGCCGGCGACCACCACCAGCCGTCGCCCGCTCACGTCCAGCCGCTGCGCGAGGTCGGCCATCGCCCCGACCGCATGCGCATTGTGGCCGTAGTCGAACAGGACCTTGAACGGATGTTCGTTGAACACGTTCATCCGCCCGGGGGCCTGGAAGAAGGTGCTGTCGAAGGTGCGCAGACCGGTGCGGATCGCGTCCAGCTTCAGCCCCAGCGAATACGCCATCGCTGCGGCGAACATCGCGTTCTGCACGTTGTGCAGGGCCTTGCCTTCGAGCGTCGCCGGGATCAGATGCGTCCACAGCAGCGGAATGTGGCTGCCCTTGTCGTAGAGCGTGATCATCTGGCCGTTGACGCCGGCCTCCAGCGCGCAGGCGCGGCCGCCGGCGCGGATGTGCTCGCGCACCAACCCGTGCGAGGGGTTCATGGTCACATAGCAGATCACCCTGGCGTCGGTGTAGCCGCCCATGCGCAGCACGTTGGGGTCGTCGGCGTTGAGCACCGCGCATTCCTTCGCGACCTCGACCACGATCCGCTTCACTTCGCCGAGTTGTTCGAGGGTGTCGATGCCCTTCATGCCGAGGTGATCGCTCTGCACGTTGAGCACCGCACCGACATCGACTTCGGACACGCCCATGCCGGCGCGCAGCAGGCCGCCGCGCGCGGTTTCCAGCACCGCGAAATCGATCTGCGGGTCGGCCAGCACCATGCGCGCCGACACCGGCCCGGTCATGTCGCCCTCGACTGTGCGCTGGCCGTCGATGTAGACGCCGTCGGTGGTGGTCAGGCCCGGGGTGTAGCCGGCCATCTTGGCGATGTGCGCGAGCATCCTGGAGGTGGTGGTCTTGCCGTTGGTGCCGGTGATCGCGGCGATCGGCACCCGCGACGGCGTGCCCGGCGGGAACAGCATGTCGATCACCGGTCCGGCCACGTCGCGGGATTTGCCTTCGCTCGGCGCCACGTGCATGCGGAACCCGGGCGCGGCGTTCACTTCGCAGATGCCGCCGCCGATGTTCCGGTAGCTCTCGGCGATGTTGGTGCTGAGGAAATCCACGCCGCCCACGTCCAGGCCGATCGCGCGGATCGCGCGCACCGCCATGTCGCGGTTGTCGGGATGGATGATGTCGGTGACGTCGGTGGCGGTGCCGCCGGTGCTGAGATTGGCGGTCGAACGCAGGTAGATCACCCGGTCCTTTTCCGGCACGGTGTCGGCATCGACGCCGGCACGGGCCATCATCATTTCCGCCTGCGCGTCCAACTCGATCCGGGTCAGCACCTTCTCGTGGCCGACGCCGCGGCGCGGGTCCTGGTTCACCAGCTCGACCAGTTGCCGGATCGTGTGGGTGCCGTCGCCGACGACGTGTCCCGGCGTACGCCGGGTCGCCGCGACCAGTTCGCCGTTGACCACCAGCAGGCGGTGATCGTCGCCTTCCAGATAGGTCTCGACGATGACCGAACGCGAGATTTCCTTGGCCTTGTTGAAGCCCGCGATCACTTCCTCGTCGCTGGTCAGGCGAATCGAAATGCCTCGGCCGTGATTGCCGTTGTAGGGCTTGGTCACCACCGGAAAACCGATCCGGCGCGCGGCGCGGATCGCGCCGGTTTCGCTCTGCACCAGTTCCTGGCGCGGCACCGGCAGGCCCAGAGAGCCGAGGATCTTGTTGGTTTCTTCCTTGTCGCTGGCCAGCTCCACCGCGATGTGCGGGGTGCGGCCGGTGACTGTGGCCTGGATCCGCTGCTGGTACTTGCCGTGACCGAGCTGCACCAGCGACTGTTCGTTGAGCCGCAGCCACGGGATCCCGCGCGACTCCGCCGCCTTCACCAGCGAGGAGGTCGACGGCCCGAGCGCGCGGCGCTGCGCGTAGCGGATGAAGGCGTCGCGCGCTTCCGGCCAGTCCCAGTCCTCCGGCACCGCGTCGCCGTCGAGCTGGGCGCGCAGGTCCGCCGGCAGCAGCGAGCACAGCAGGCGCAGCGCGAGCTGGCCGGCCTCGATGCCCTCCTCGCGCTGGGCGTATTCGTAGATCACCGAGTACACGCCGGGGCGGTCGTCGATGCTGCGGGTCTTGCCGAAGGTCACGTCCTCGCCGGCCATGTTCTGCAGCTCGATCGCGACGTGCTCCATGACGTGGCCGAGCCAGGTGCCTTCGTCTTCCTTCATCCGCCGGATCAGCCCACCCGGGGTGCGATAGGAACAGCCGTGTTCGTGCAGGCCCGGCAACGCCTCGACCAGGGCATCGACGAAACCGGGGCCGAGGCGTCCGGTCGGCCAGGCTTCCAGCGGCCCGAGATCCAGTTCCAGCCGGATCACCGGGAAATGCGCATAGAGCGAGGGGCCGACGAATACCGAACGATCGAGAATGCGCATGGGCGAACCTGATTCCTGTGGCTGTGGTTGACGCGTCGCGGTGGCGGGACGACCGTCGCCGCGGGAGCGCCTCGCGAATGGTCCTGCGTCCGCCCGGGGGCCGCGCCCCCGTCGCCGCGCCGGCCTATTCCTTGGTTTCGAGCAACGCCCCCGGCGACGCCTGACGCGTGTGCAGGTTGAACGTAGCACCGGCGACGAGGATGTGGAAGCGCAGGCCGAGCAGGCAGACCGGTTCGCCCTCCTCGATCTGGGCCATCGACGAGAACTCCAGTCCGGCGGCGTCGACCACGGTCACGCCGCCGCTGCCCAGCACCTCGACGGTGTTGTCGGGGGCGATGAAGGCGGCGGTGTCCTCGTCCAGGCCGATGCCGATCGCGAACGGGTTGAAGGCCAGCGCCGCGGTGAGCCGGCCGAGGCGGTCGCGCTGGCGGAAATGCTGGTCGATCACGAACCGGTTGGTGAGGCCCAGCCCGGGCGCCAACCGGACCATGCCGGCGATCGGGGTCGGGCCTTCCTCGCCGAACGCGATCATGTGCTCGCTGAGGAAGGCCGCGCCGGCGCTGGTGCCGGCGACGTGCATGCCGCGGGCGTTGCAGATCCGGATCGTCTTGGCGACCGCGGTGCCACCGATCAGGGTGGTCAACCGCAGTTGATTGCCGCCGGTGAAGAACACGCCGCTGGCGTCTTCGATCCGCGCCACGCGGCCGGACTCGTCGGCGTCGCGGCGGGTGTCGAAATCCATCACCTCGACCCGGCGCGCGCCGAGTTCGTCGAACAGGGTCTCGTAGCGCGGGCCGGTGCTGCGCAGCCTGCTCGCGGTGGGAATCACCACGATGTCGGCGTCGCGGCCGCCGCACAGTTCGACGAACCGGGCGAGGATCGCCGGATCGTTCTCTTTTTCCTCGGCGCCGCCGATCGGGATGATCCAGCCGCGTTCTTCGCCTTCCGGCACTTTGCTAGGGCACATCGGGTATTCCAGTGAATCGTGATCGTTGATCGTTGACGGAAGACGGCCCGGACGGCGACTCGTACGCCGCCGTCTCCGGTCCGCGGGTGTTCTCCCTCCCCTTCAAGGAGAGGACCTGGGTGGGGTCGGGTCGGCGTCTGTCGCGACTTCGAACAGACCGCGCCGCACCGCCCGCCCCTCGCGCACATGCCACACGCCGCGCGCCATCACTTCGCGGACTTCGCCGGCCGCATCCAGCGCGAGCAGATCGGCGTCGGCACCGAGCGCGATCCCGCCCTTGCCGGGCAGGCGCAGCAGGCGCGCGATGTTGGCGGTGAAGGCCGGCAGCACGGTATCGAGCGCATGCCCGCGCGCCAGCAATTCGCGCACGGTCTGCAGCAGGGACTGCGAACTGCCGATGTCCATCCGGCACATCCGGCCCTCGTGATCGAAGGCCGGCAGGCAGCCGCCGGCGTCGGAGCTGATCGTGATCCGCTCCGGCGGCGCACCCGCGGCGGCGTAGCGTTCCCAGGCGTCGGCGGCGCTCCAGGCGTCTTCGCCCTCGTCCACCGGGAAGGCGGTGACATCGACGCTGCAGCCACGTCGCGCCAGTGCGATCGCTTCCTCGAACAGCGCCCGGCGGCGGTTGACGTGGGTGGGATGGAACACCCGCGGCGGCAGTTCGGTCTCGTCCAGCGCGCGCCGCACCAGATCCAGCCCGCGCGGACCGTTGCCCAGATGCAGATGCAGCACGCCGGCCTTGCCGGTCATCAACCCGCCGACGTGGACATCGGCCGCCACACGCAGGAATTCCTCGAAGGTCGGCTGACTGGAGCGATGGTCGCTGATCGCCAGTTCGCCGACGCCGATCACCGGTTCCACATACACCACATCGCCGCGCACGCTGCCGGTCAGCGTGACCGGCGGCAGGTGATATCCGCCGCACCAGGCCCAGGCGCTCAGGCCTTCCTCGCGCAGCGCGTACACCGAGGCCAGCAGCTCGCCCGGACTGCGCGCGAGATCGTCGGTACCGAGCACGCCGACCACGCTGGTGACGCCGGCGGTGGTGAATGTCGACAGCGGCACCGGCGGCACCCGGGTCGCGAAGCCGCCCTCGCCGCCGCCGCCGGTGACGTGGGCATGCGCGTCGATCAGGCCCGGCATCAGCCGCAGGCCCTGCAGATCGACGATGTCCAATTCGGGAATGGCGGGCGACGGCGCGTCGGCCTCGCCGATCCAGAGGATCCTGCCGCCGCCGATCAGCAACTGGCACAGACCACGCGGCTCGGGTGCGAAGACCGAGGCGTTGCGGATCAGGGTCACGGAGGGGACGGGTGCAACGGAGGGACGGCTGGGCATCCGCCATTTTAGCCGGTCGGGCCGGCCTGAGTCCGCCGCGGCACCGGTCCGGCCGCGGCGGGTGCCACAGCCGGCACTCAGGGCAGCTCCGACCTCGGCGGCAGCCAGACCTCGACCGCGTCGCGCGCCGTGCGTGTCTTCAGCACGCGCACCGTCGCCACCCGCGTCCCCGCCAGCGCATCGATCGCCGCCGCGATCTCCCCTGCACAGCCCTCGCCCCGCCCGCGCTGGCCATCGCCGAACAGCACGGCCGGGCGCCGCCAGACGTAGGGTGCGCGTCTGCCCTTGCGCATCGCGCTGGCGACCACGTTCTCGATGCCCACCGGACGCTGGCCGAGACCGCTTTCGATCTCGGCGGCGAGGGCAACGGCCGCCGCACGCGAAGTCTCGTCGTAGATATGCAGGTAGACCCGTCGCCCGGCGCAGACCGTCGCCCTGCCCGGACTGTCGTCGGCATCGCGCGCCGTCCCGGTGGTCTGCGGCGACGTGGCGGCGATCGGTTCATCGTCGGGCGAAATGCCCGCAGCAGGCCCATCAACGGGCCCCGCAGTCGTCTGGCCGGTGCCGGTGCTCTTGTCGGCATCGACGGCACGCACCCCGACCACGGGCGCGACCACCGCGGCCAGCATCGTCTGCGGCCTTTCCGCATGCAGGCTGCGCCAGTAATCGCGCCGCGCGCGGGCCTCGTTCTGGGCGATCTCCCGCCGCAGCAGCGCGCAGTCGCGCACGCCGCGCAGGCTGCAGGCCTCCAGCGCCTCCAGCACCGCGGCATGCGAACCCGCGCCCTCGACGCGCTGCTGACGCAGCAGGGCCACCACGCTCGATGCATCCGCGGGCACCCGGCCTTTCTCGATCTCCGCGACCAGCGCCCGCCCCTGCAGCGCGGCTTTCTCGACCTCCTGGCGGTGACTGTCGCGGTATTCGCTCCAGCCCTGCCACAGCGCCACCGCGAGACTCAGACCGAGACCGGTACCGGCCGCGGTCGCGGTCACGGTCGGCCGCAGCCGCGAGACCCGCGCCCGCGCCTGTTCGCGCGCCTCCTCCGCGCCGGTCAGAAGCGAATACGCACGCACGTCCGAGCCGACCACCGCCCGCGCCTGGGCGATCGCCGTTGGCGTCAGTCGTCCGCCGATCAGATGCCCGAGCCGCTGGTAGGACTCCCACTGCGCCTCGTCGAAGAACTGGTCGCCGGTACTCTGCTGCGGGAACGCGGCGTTGCGGTCGGCATAGGCGACGACATCGAACGGCAGATGATTCAGGCGTCGCGGCTTCACCACCAGCAGGGTGCCGACCGCCCCGGAGCGATAACGGATGCGCGCCAGCACGAGGCAGGCGTCCGCGGCCTCGGGGTCGATCGATTCGGGCGTGCCGAGCAGCGGCTTGAGGTCCGGCGCGAGGTCGTCGCCGATGTCCTCCGGTGCGATGAATTCGATGCCCGCGCCGAAATCGATCCGCACCTTGCGCACCAGCGATTCCAGATCCTCGAACAGATACTTCGGGTCCGCGCCGCAGTCGGCGGCGACGATCAGCGGCAGCTCGCGCTTGATCAGCGGATAGATCGCGGTGTTCTCGAAATGACCGCCGTCGGACACGTACCACGCACCGTGTTCCAGCCCCGGGAACTGGCCGAGCAGTTCGGAGACGATCGCCGAGACCTTGATCGGCAGGCGCGAGACCAGGCTGCGCCGGCGCACACGCGTCGCCTGCGCCGTATCCTCCGGCGCATCGACCACCCGGCCGCGGTGATCCTGCGACATGCACGGCTCCCAGTAGCCCAGACGCATGCCCGAGAGGAACAGCAGCGCCGAATACGCCGGCGAAGTGTTGTAGCCCATGCCCGAACCCGCGGCCGCACCGGAAATCGCGATCCATTTCGACAGATAGCCCGGATCGCTCGCCGGCCGCTCCGGCGCCGCGGGGCCGATTTCGATCGTGCCCAGCGAAGCCAGGGTCAGCGCCACGCCCTTGCGGTCGCCGTTGAAATAACGGGTGCCGTCGTCGACGCTCTGGTTGATGCAGCAATTGATCAGATGGATCGGTCCGCCCGCCGCCTGCGGCGCGTAATCGGCCAGACGCACGTCGTCGCCCGCCACCACTTCGTCCGGCGGGCGCGCTCGCGGCATGCCGGTGTCGATCGACGCCAGCGGATCGATCCTGAACCGCGGCGACGGACCGTCGACATTGCCGCTGGAGACGTAGGCGCGCTCGATCCGCGACCGGTAGAACCCGTGCAGCGAGGCCATGTTGACGATGTCGTAGCTGTTGCGGGTGAGATACACGAAAGCCAGGCTGGCGAAGAACAGCGCCGACCACACCAGCGCGCCGTACATCGCCGCCGCGGGATCGGCACCGGCGTCGTCGTACTGCCACAGGCTCTCCGGCAACACCAGCGCATGCACCAGCGTGGCCCATCCCAGCACGATCACCGCGAGCATCGCGAACACGACCACGCCCAGCAATTTGTCCAGCCGCAACTGATGCCCGGGATACTTGGCCTTCCACTGCTGGAACGCCGGCATCAGCGCGCGGAACACCACCAGACCGAACGCGGCGAAGCCGGCCGAACCGTAGACCATGCCGGCGCTGCGGGTATCGCCGATCAGCCGGGTCAGCTCCCACGAGAGCCTGTCGATCAGGCCCGCGACCAGCACCGCGAGAAACACCAGCGTCCAGCGCAACAGCGCGTGGGTGAGCAGATTGCGCCGCGCGCGCAGCGCGTACTCGGCATCGCTGCCGTCCGCGCCGCCGCCGACCATGCCGCGCGCCGCGCGCGCGCCGGTCAGCATCGCCCATGCCGCCGCGAACAGCAGCGTCGCCAGCATCGTGCGCACCGCCGTCGGGAGGGTCGCGAACGGCTCTCCCATCTTCGGCGGCAGCACCGAGATCAGCGCGTCCAGCCCGGTCACGCACAGACCCAGCAACGCCAGCCCGGCGGCGTACAGCGGCATCGACCACAGCCCGCCCGGCACCGGACGCGGGCGGCTGAGCCAGAACTCGAACAACCGCCAGGTGCCGAGGAAAAACGGCAGCGGCGCCAGCAACCACCAGGCCGACGGCAGCCCGCCGATCTCCAGACCGTGCAGCGCAGGCCACAGCGTCACCACCACATGCGGCAACACCAGCACCGCCGACACCAGGATCAGCAGGATCCCCAACTCGAGTTGGGTCGCCACCGCGCCGCGCGCGATCGACACCCAGGCCTGGGCCAGATCGCGCGCGCCGGAAGGCGTCAGATAACGACTGTTGGCGCGCAGCCACCACAGCCACAGCGAACGTTCGCCGGCGACGCCCTGCTCCACCGCCTCCGCAGACACGTCGGGCCGGAACAGCCGTCCGAGCGATGCGCCCAGATAGCCGCCGCCGGAGACCGTCGAGAGATAGTCGAAGCGGCGCAGCAACCGATGGCCGGCGAGGCCGCGGATCATGCCCAGACAGAAGGTCGCGCTGCGGATACCGCCGCCCGACAGCGCCAGGCCCCAGCGATCGTCGGTGTCGCCCGGCGCCTCCAGACCGGCCGCAGCCCGTCGCGCGCGCAGCGCCGCCGATTCGTCCCCGATGCGATCCCCGCTGCGCTCTCCGCTCATGACGGCCTCCCTGGTCAGGACTGCGAACGCCGGCCGGGCCTGCCCGGCAGTACGTCTCGCCCTTGTACCCGAAAACGCGCCGCCGCGCGGGATCAGGTCGGCATGCCTGCCGGTGCATTCCGTTGCGCCCAGGCCCGCTCGACGCCGGGCGCGACGCACTGCATCCTGCCCGCACCGCCTCCGGCCGACGCAGCGTGAAAAAAGATCAACTCCCCCGCAAGGACTGCATGCGCTGCGGCCGCCCGTTCACCTGGCGCAAGAAATGGGAACGCGATTGGGACAACGTGAAGTACTGCTCCGATCGCTGTCGCATGGGCAAGCCGCAGGACGGCGTCCGGCGCGGTTGACCGCTCTGCCGGACAGGCGGCGCCCGCCGCGGTCGAGGACGTTGCGGTCCTGCGCCGCACCCGCATCTGCGTCCGTATCCCGATGCGCATCGATGCGAAACACGCACCCGCAGCGGAACGATGCCCTTCCGATTCGGTCCGCTGCAGCGGTCGCCGAAACGCCAGTCGTCTGTTCCGAAAGGATTTTTCCTCGGAATGCCAGACGCTGCCGGTGATCTTCGCCCAAGCGGCGCCACCCGACGTGGCCGCAGATGGAGCAAAGCCGCGTAACTGCAATGTAGCTGGCCGCCGCATGGAATCCCCGGGGCGCGCGAAGCAGACGACGACATCCCGCCAAGGAGCGCATCCGCATGGCCGCTGAACTGCCTTTCTCCCGCAAGGCCCTCGACATGCTGTTCCCGGCAGGTGTGCCGCGGACCGACGTCCCGCCTTCCGCAGTGCACACGTTGTTCGATTTCGCCGCCGGCGATCTCGCCGCGCTGCTTCCCGCTGGCGCCGCCGACGACGAACCGACGCGCAGCGCGATGCGTGCCTTGAGCGCACACCTGCACCACGCCGAGGCGACGGGTGCGGAAAACGCACCGCCGCTGCGGGTGGGCGATGCGATGGCGGTATTGCGGCGGCATCCGATCGCCAGCACCCGCCTCGACGGCGCCCGCTGGAGCACCGGCCTCGCCGCAAGTCGGCGCATCGGCCCGATCCGCGATCGCCTGGGTCGCCCGCTGTGGGTCGATCTGTATCGGAGCGTGCGCCAGTTGCGCTTCGTGCGCAGCCCCGGCGGTGCGCCGTTCCTCGCGCTGCCGATCGTGCAGGTCGGTCCGGCGCTGACCAGCACGACACTGCGCGCTGGCCAGCCGCTGCAACTGGGCGCCGGCAGCCTCTGGTTCGCCACCGGACTGGTCTCGACGGCTCCGGCCGGGGTGCATACCGGTGTTCGCATCTCCGGCGGCAGCCTCGTGTTCGGCGCTGACATCGCGCTGGGCAGCGACGAGGTGGTGGTCCCGGCGGGCGTATCGGTCGATCTTAAGGTGGAACTCGATCCCCCCGCACCGGTCGCGGCGACCGGCGCGTTCGCCTCGACCCGGTTCGAGGCGCCGAAAGGGCTCGCGCTGTCGATCCGCGCCGGGGCGGCGACGATCGAAGTCGTGAGCAAGGCCGCACTGCGCGTGTGGGGCGACGAGGTCGAACTCGCGCCGGCGCCCGGCGCGGCGGAATACCGTGCCGATCTCAACCGCCTGATCGTGCCGATGCTGGCCGCCGCCCGCCGTTTTTCGGCCCGCGATGCGGATTCGAAGCTGTTCGTCGCGAGCGGCGAGGCGGAGATCGCGGCGGCCGGTCTGGCGCTGCCGGCGGCGAACATCGCCCCTGCCGACCTCGGCACCGCCAGCGGCGTCGGCGCACTGATGCTGAGGCTCGACCGCGGCCTGCGCGCGCACTGGACCGGCGAAGCGTCCGCGGCGGACCTGGGCGAATCGCTGCTGCTGCTCGACGAATCGAGACTGGCGTTCAGCGCCGGCGCCGCCCTGGCCAACGGGCGCGCGACACGACCGACGCTGACCCATGCGTCGGCGCCGGCGGAATTGACCATGACCCGACGCGATCGCGCGCCGGTGCATTATCTGGCCGCCGCGGACGGCACCGAACTGGTGATCCAGAGCGTCGACGCCGAGTTGCGTCTGCCGATGCCGGTGGAGGTGGCCGGCAACCGGGTCGGCGCGCGGCTGCCCTCGGCGCAATCGATGATCCTGCTGCGCCCCGACGGCAAACGCGACCTGCTCATCGGCGGCCTGTGCGTCGTCGCCAAGCCACCGCGGCCGCTGGCGTTCGGCCTGACCAACGCGGTGCTGCGCGCGACCGCGCCGCTGGCGGCGGTGCTGATCGGCCGGCTCGACGAGCACGACGCGATCGTCAAGGGCCGCGCGATCCTGGCCTACGGTCTGGCCGGCGTGTTGCCGTCGCTGCCCGATCCCTATGCCGCAAATCTCGGTCTCGGCCAGCGCAGCACCGATGGTCTGCAGGGCGTTCTGCTGAGCCACTACAGTTTCTCGCCGGCCGGCGAGAAACTGGAATTCGTCCTTCCGCCCGGCGCCGCGGTGGATCCGTCCGCATTGCAGACCGCACAGACGACGACGGATGTCGCCGCGATGCAGAACCCCTCGTCCGCGTTCTCCGCGGATCGCCAGGGGTCGATGATGGCGGTCAACGACCGCCTCGGCGATGCGCTGGATTTCGAGCGACAGCCGAAGATCGTGCTGCTCGATGTGTCGACCAACGCCAGCCGTTTCGGCGTCGCGATGCGTCCGCCCAACGCCGATGCGCGCGAAAGCGTGGCGCAGCAGCCGTTGAAGCCGACTGCGGTCCGCGACCTCGATCTGACCGTCGACGGCCGCCTGCTGGTGCTGCTGACGCTGCCCGCCGTGCAGTGGGAGCCGGTGCGTTCGCAGCCGGGCCCGGAACCCTTCCCCGACGAAGTGCGTTTCGCGAACAGCGGCGTGCCGACGATCATCGATGTGCCGAGCGTGAACCTGGTGCCGATGAATCCGCTCGCCGCCTACAAGACGATCGTCGACAACTTCGCGCAGGCTGCACCGCGGCCCGCGAACGCGCGTTTCACCCTGCCCTTCGGCATGCTCGCCCGCACCCGTCTGGCCCCGCCGGTCGGCGGCGGCCGCGGCGCGAAGGTGGG
>JBIJAD010000283.1:0-5312 GCA_044345955.1 Lysobacteraceae bacterium | reverse complement strand
GCCTGGTGGCGCTGGTGATGGGACCCGACAAGGTCACGCAGCGAGTGCTTCCGGGCAATTACATGGGCCAGTCCGACGGACGGGTGACCGCCGTCTACGAGGATCGTATCGAACTCGTCGAACTGGTGCCGGATGGTGCAGGCGGTTGGCTGGAGCGGCCGGCGACGGTCTCGCTCGATGACGAATAAGACGAGGGGATAGCGAAATGATCGTACTCAACGCGCATAGCCAGCAGCAGGGCCGTCGCACACTGCCGATGAAAGCAGCGCTTTTCGGCCTCGCCGCCGGTCTGCTCTCGGCGCTCAGCGTCGTCGGCGCAGCACCGCCCGTCGCCGATCCGCCTGCCGTCGCGGCCACCGGCCCCACCCAGCAGACCGCGGCCCCGGCCGCGATCACCAGCATCGACTTCCGTCGCGGCGACGGCGGCTCGGGCAAGCTGATCCTGCGTTTCGACGGCGACGGCGCCATGCCCGACCTGCGCACGCAGGGCAACGGCGTGCTTGTCGACATCGGCAACGCGACCCTGCCCGCGCATCTGCAGCGGACGCTCAACGTCACCGACTTCGCGACCCCGGCGCAGCAGATCCAGGCCAGCGCCAACGGCAACCGCACCCAGGTCGCGATCAGCGCCAACGGCGCGTTCGAGCCGATGGCCTATCAGACCGGCCGCGACTACATCGTCGAACTGGTGCCGCGCGCCGCGGCACCGGCCCGCGCGATGGGCGCTCCGGCCACGGTCGCCGCGACCGCGCAGCGCGCGGCGGCGGCGCCGGCGCCGGCCCGCCAGTTCAGCGGCCGTCCGGTGACGTTCAACTTCCAGGATGTGCCGGTCCGCACCGTGCTGCAGTTGATCGCCGAGGAGTCCAACCTCAACATCGTCGCCAGCGACACCGTGCAGGGCAACGTGACCCTGCGCCTGATCAACGTGCCCTGGGATCAGGCGCTGGAGATCGTGCTCCAGGCCAAGCAGCTCGACAAGCGCCGCAACGGCAACGTGGTCTGGGTCGCGCCGCAGACCGAGATCGCCAAGTTCGAGCAGGACAAGGAAGACGCCCGGATCGCGATCGAGAACCGCGCCGAAACCATCACCGAGTACATCCCGGTCAGCTACGGCAATGCCGAGGACATCGCCAAGCTGCTCACCGACGAGAGCAAGGGCAACCAGGCGGGCGCCGGCGGTCAGGGCGGTGCGAGTGGCCAGCAGCAGAGCCGCGGTTTCCTGTCGCAGCGCGGCAGCCTCAGCTTCGACCGTCGCACCAACACCCTGCTGGTCATCGACATCCCGGCCCGCGTCGCCGAGATCCGCCGCCTCGTCGCCCAGCTCGACAAGCCGGTCGATCAGGTGCTGATCGAGGCCAAGATCGTGATCGCCACCGAGGACTTCGCCCGCGAGCTCGGCGCCAAGTTCGGCATCAACGGGGTGAAGGACAACGTCACCTACGGCAACACCATCGAGAACACCACCGGCACCCGCAACTCGATCATCGAGGCCGATTCCGACTACGCCGAAGCGCTGCGCCAGAACGCGATCGACAACGCCGAGCGCGCCGCCCAGGGCCAGCCGCTGCTGCCGGCGCCGCTGCGTCCGCTGCCGACGATCAACAAGGGTCCGAACGTCGATCTGGGCGCCACCGTCGGTTCGCTGATCACCAGCAACCCGGCGAGCCTCGCCTTCACCATCCTCAACGCCGGCTACTACCTCGACATCGAACTGTCGGCGATGCAGGAAGAAGGCCGCGGCGAAGTGATCTCCAATCCGCGCGTGGTCACCAGCAACCAGCGCGAGGCGGTGATCAAGCAGGGCCGCGAGATCGGTTACGTCACCACCAGCTCGACCGGCGGCATCATCACCCAGACCGTGAACTTCAAGGACGTGGTGCTGGAGCTGAAGGTCACCCCGACCATCACCAACGACGGCCGCGTGTTCCTGAACATGGCGGTCAAGAAGGACGAGTTGGAGGAGTTCATCAGCACGATCAACGGCTCGGTGCCGCTGATCGCCAAGCGCGAAGTGAACACCGCGGTGCTGGTCGAGGACGGCAACACCGTCGTGATCGGCGGCGTGTACGAGTTCTCCGACCGCAGCCAGGCCTCGAAGGTGCCGTTCCTGGCCGACCTGCCGATCCTGGGCAACCTGTTCAAGAAGAAAGGGCGCGGCAAGACCAAGGCCGAGTTGCTGATCTTCGTCACCCCGAAGGTGATGGCGGTGAGCCCGCGCCGCGTCTGAGCGCGCAGCGAGCATCCGCAGGTTCGCGAACGGGGGCTTCGGCCCCCTTTCGCATTCTGCGCCCGCGTCTGGCGCCGGCGTTTCCGTCGTACCGGCGCCATGCGATGAACATTTGGGCCCGCGATCGGTCAAACTGCAGACCATCGCCCAGGACCGCGGACGCATGCAGGACATGATGGACACCGTCGCCCCCGCTCGGCTGCACGCCGCGTTCGCGCAGTTGCGCGAGCAGTTGTCGGCCGAGATCGTCGGCCAGTCGGCGCTGATCGAACGACTGCTGATCGCATTGCTCGCCGACGGTCACCTGCTGGTCGAAGGCGCGCCCGGGCTGGCCAAGACCACCGCGATCCGCGCGCTCGCGGGCCGGCTCGAAGCCGATTTCGCCCGCGTCCAGTTCACCCCGGACCTGCTGCCGGCCGACCTCACCGGCACCGAGGTATGGCGCCCGCAGGACGGCCATTTCGAATTCCAGCCGGGCCCGATCTTCCATTCGCTGCTGCTCGCCGACGAGATCAACCGCGCGCCGGCCAAGGTGCAGTCGGCGCTGCTGGAGGCGATGGGCGAGCGCCAGGTGACGGTCGGCCGCCGCACCTATCCGCTGCCGCGGTTGTTCCTGGTGATGGCGACCCAGAATCCGATCGAGCAGGAAGGGACCTTTCCGCTGCCCGAGGCGCAGCTCGATCGCTTCCTGATGTACGTGCGCATCGGTTATCCCGAGGCCGCGGTCGAGAGCGAGATCCTGCGTCTGGCGCGGACCCGCGCGCGCCATCCCGGGCAGACCGAGACCGCGCCGGCGCAGCGCCTGTCGCAGGCCGAAGTCTTCGCCGCGCGCGAGGCGGTGCTGGATCTGCACATGGCGCCGCCGGTGGAGCGTTATCTGATCGAACTGGTGCTGGCCTCGCGCGATGCCCGTCGCTACGACGCCGCGCTGGCGCGGCGGATCGGCTGGGGCGCCAGCCCGCGCGGTTCGATCGCGCTGGAGCGCTGCGCCCGCGCCCGGGCATGGCTGCTGGGTCGCGACTTCGTCACCCCCGAGGACGTGCGCGCGGTGGCCCACGACGTGCTGCGTCATCGCGTGCTGCCCAGCTACGAGGCGGTGGCCGAAGGCTGGGACGGCGAGCGCCTGGTGCAGGCGCTGATCGACAAGGTGCCGCTGCCCTGAGTCGCGTCGGGGCTAGCAGGTTGTTGAAAAACGCGCATCCTGCGCGTTTTTCAAGTCACCAGTCCGGCACATGTCCGGACTGGCTCCCGACGAAGCAATCGCTTGCGCGCTTGCTTCGTCGTCGCGGCCATCCTTGGCCGCGCTGCCAGACTGTTTATCAACAGCCTGCCAAGGCAGGCAGGGACGGAACGGGATGAGCGAGGGCATCGCACCGACGCTCGACGAACTGGTCGCGCTGCGCCGCGCGGTGCAGAGCCGGCGGCCGCCGCGGCTGGGCCGGCACGGGTTGTCCGGACAGGCGCGTTCGCCGATCCGCGGCCGCGGCATGGAATATGCCGAATCGCGCGAATACGCGCAGGGCGACGACGCGCGCCACATCGACTGGCGGCTGACCGCGCGCACCGGCCGCACCCACACCAAATTGTTCCAGGCCGAACGCGAACGCCTGACCCTGATCGTCGCCGACACCGCGCCGACGCTGTATTTCGGCACCCGTACCCGCTTCAAGTCGGTGCAGGCCGCGCGCGCCGGTGCGGTCGCCGCCTGGGCCGCGGTTCGCGACGGCGACCGCATCGCCGCACTGCGCGGCGCCGCGCGCGAGGCGCCGGTGGTGCCGGCCGCGGGCACCCGGGGCGCGCTGCGCGCACTCGATGCGCTGGTGCGCTGGTATGCGCATCCGCCCGAGGACGATGCCGGGTTCGCGGTCGCGCTGGATCGCGCCGATCGTCTCGCCCGCCCCGGCACCCGCCTGCTGCTGCTGGCCGACCCGCAGAGCGTGCTCGCGGTGCCCGCTGCGCGCTGGCCGACACTGGTGCAGCATCGCGAAGCGCTCGCGCTGCTGCTGTGCGATCCGCTGGAGCGCGATCCGCCGCGCGCGCAGTTGCCGTTCCGGGTCGGCACCGGGGACGGCGAGCGCCGGGTCGAACTCGATCTCGCCGGCACGACCCAGCGCAGCCGCTGGCAGGCTGCATTCGCGCAGCCGATCGAGGACGCGCTGCAGGTGCTGGCCCGCGGCGGCGTGCGCGCGCGCGCGCTGTCCACCGATGAACCCAGCGAGGTCTGGCTCGGCCTGCTCGGCGGAGCGCGCGCGGCATGAACTTCGCGATGCCGGCGGTCGATCTCGGCAAGGCGCTCGGCGCCGATCCGCTGCCGCTGCGCGACGTGCATCTGCCGCCGTCGCCGCCATGGTGGCCACCGGCGCCGGGCTGGTGGCTGCTGTTCGCGGTGATATTGCTCACCCTGGGCGTCGTGCTCGCGTGGCGTTGGCGCCTGCGGCGTCGGCGCCGGGTGCTGACGCGTTTCTTCGACGACACCGTGGACGCCGCGCCGGACCTGCCGACCCGGATCGCGGCGATGTCCGAACTGCTGCGTCGCGCGGTGCGCGATCGCGACCCGCAGGCAGCCACGCTGGCCGGCGATGCCTGGCTGGCGCATCTGGATGCCGGGCAGCGCAGCCCGGTGTTCGCCGCCGGTCTCGGGCGCAGCCTGCTCGAAGGCGGGTTCCGTCGCGAGGTGCCGGAATCCGAATACCGCGCGCTGCGCCTGGTGGTGCGCGCCCGCTTCCTGGAGCTGGCCATGCGCCGGCGGTGGAGGCGCGGATGAACGAGACCCTGCAGGCGCTGCTCGCGAGCTTCGCCTGGCCGTGGTGGCTGGCGGCGCTGCCGCTGCCGTGGCTGGCGCGCCGTCTGCTGCCGCCGGCCACCGCCGGTGCGCCGCCGCTGCGCACGCCCTGGGGCGAGCGTCTGCTGGCGATCGAAGGCCGCACCGGCGCGGTGCGGCGCGCGCCGATCGGATGGCTGCCCTGGCTGGCCTGGGCGCTGCTGTGCGTCGCCGCCGCGCGCCCGCAGGCGCTGGGCGAGGTGGTGCAGCCACCGCAGAGCGCGCGCGATCTGATGCTCGCGGTGGATCTCTCGCGCAGCATGA
>JBIJAD010000428.1:0-3198 GCA_044345955.1 Lysobacteraceae bacterium | reverse complement strand
CGGTGTAGCAATACTCGGCGCTGCGTACGGCATGCGCATCGAGCATGGCGAGAACGCCCGCGCTGGTTCCGCCGGTACCGGCGCCGATTTCGATCACGCGCAGCCCCGTGCGGACACCGGCCGCGTGCCTTGCGTCGAGATGACGGCGCAACCGATCGACCAGCAGCGCATTGCCGCGATCCGCCGCGGCGCTCCGGGTGTAGACCGGAGCGACCCGATCCATCGACGCATCCGGGAAGATCACATCGGTGGCGGCGATCTTGCCGGCCATGATGTCGGGCAGCGCACGCAGCGTGTGTTCGACGAGATCGGCCATCGCGGCCGGACCGGAACCGTCGCGATGCGCGGCGCGATGGGCTGCCCATTCGCGCCAGACCGCGTCGGCTTCGTGGTGCGCGCCCTCGAGCAGGACATGGCCGGCGGCGTCCGCACGCAGCAGTCCGTGCCCGACGAGCAGGTCCAGCGCGCGATCGATCCAGCCCGGGTCGGGCGCGCCAGGATGGCGGCTGCGCCAGCGCGAGACCGCCTCGCGGTCGACGCGCACGTCCGTCGCCGACCACAGACCGGTCGCCGCCAGTTGGACGCACAACAGGCGCGCCAGGAAGCGTTCCAGCTCGGACGTGTCCGCATCATCGGCCCGTGCGCCCTGCCCGCCCCGCTCGGCCGGCGAATCTTCCTCCACGACGACATGCGCTGCGGGAATGACGGACGGGAGCCGTTCGATGTCTTCGCCGCAGGTCAACTGATCCAGCACCCCCGGTCTGGTCGTCCGGATGAAGGCCAGTTGTTCGATCCCGCCAGCGAGCATGGTTTCGAGCGCGGACATCGCTTCCTCCGGCTCGATCGAGCCGATGCCCTGCTCCGCCATCAGCCGCCGGTACCGATCCGAAGCGACCACACCCACGCTGCCCCAATAGCCCCAATTGACGATGCCGACGCGGATCGGCAGACGCTCGGCCAGGCTCTGCGCGAACCCGTCCTTGAAGGTGCAGCCCGCCGCGTAGTTGCTCTGCCCCGCATTCCGCGACCAGCTCTGCATCGAGGAGAAGAACAGCAGGAAATCGCTGCAGCGCGCGCCGAACACCTGCGCCATCCGCACACTGACGTCGACCTTCGCCGCGAGCACGCGCCGGAAGGTGTCCTCGTCCATGCGCTCGATGCTGCGGTCGTCCAGCACGATCGCGGAGTGGATCGCGCCGTGGATCGCGCCATGCCGTCGCAGGATGCGGGCGGCGACGCGTTCCAGCGCTTCGCGGTCGGTCGCGTCCGCGCAGCAGTATTCGGGCGCGGGGCCCAGCCCGGACAGCATGTCGATCCGGGCCTCGATGTCGGCATCGTGGGGCCGCCGCCCCACCCACCAGACATGCGCGGCGTAACGTTCGATCAGATGCCGGGTCAGTGCCATGCCGATGCCGCCGGCTCCGCCGATCACGACGTAGACGCCACCGCGGCGGAATCGCGTGCCGTGGGCCTCCGCATCACTGTCCGCAAGCGCTGCGGGCAGCAGTTGCTGTCGGTACCACTGCCGGTCGCGAACGGCGACGCTGCCGCCCCAGGCCGAGGCGGGCAGCGCATCGAGGGCGTCGAGCGACGCATCGTCCGCTGAAAGATCGACGCAACGCATGCGCCAGCGCGGCTGTTCCTTCGCTGCCGAGCCGAACAGCCCATGCAGGCCGGCATGGGTGGGATCGACCGCCTCGCCGCGATGCACACGCCATGCACCGCGGGTGACGATGGTCCAGTCGATACTGCGCGCGCCATGTCCGGCATCGAGCATCGACTTGAGCAGGCGGAACGCCGCCACGACGCCCTGCGCCTGGGCGGGAACCGGGTCGGCGACGGCATCGAGGCCGCCATCGACGGACGGGGATCTCAGCGCGAGCCACAGCACATGCTCGGGCAAGGGCATCGCGCGCAGCGCTGCGGAAAGATCGTCCGCTGCGCCGCAATCGGCGGGATCGAGCCGCGACAAGCGCGGAAAACGCGAGCGGAGCGCAGCGACATGATCCGGCGTTCCGCCGATCAGCAGTATCTGCGCGCCCGGCCCGGGCAGGCCTTCGGCCGCGTCGCGGACCACATCCCAACAGGGCATCAGCGCGTGCAGGCCGAACGGAACCCGCTCCAGACGGTGTCCGGTCTCCGGCACCGGTTCCGCCGCCGGTGCGACCCGCTGCGCGGAACCCGGCGAGGTCGAAGCGGGCGGGGCCGGGTCCGACGGTGCGGGCGGACCCTCGGGCGACGGTGCCACCCAGCAGCGATGACGCGCGAACGGATACGTCGGCAGCGAGATCCTGCGCGGCATGCGCCCGCCGCGCAGTGCCTGCCAATCCAGATCCAGTCCCTTGACCCACAGCCCGAGCAGTCTGTCGTGCTTGCCTTTCGCGATCCACGCCTCGACCGCCACCTGCAGGTCGTCGTCGGTCGAGAAGGCGTCGAGGGTGTCGCGGTCGCGCTTCGCTTCGCCGAGGAAGCAGCCTTCGCCCCGCCGCGCGTTTCCGCACAGGGCTTCGAGCCTGGATATCAGGTCGGCCCTGTCGTCGAACACGCACGCGAACCGGTGTCTCATGGCCTCGCGACCGACCTGCAGCGTATGGGTCAATGCGTCGAAATCGACGCTCGTCCGTTCGCGCAACCACGCCGCCAGCCGCTGCGCCTGCTGGCGCAGTTGCTCGGGTGTGCGCGCCGACAGCACGCACAAGGCCGAGACGCCGCTCGGGCGTGCGTTCGGCGTCGCGGTCCGCGCCGGATACTCCTGGATCACCAGATGCGCGTTGGTGCCGCTGTGACCGAACGAGCTCACCGCGGCGCGACGCAGGACACCGCCCGCAGGCCGCCACTCGCGCAGCGTCGTGTTCACGTGGAACGCCGACTCGTCGAAATCGAAATGCTCGTTCGGCGATTCGAAATGCAGGGTCGGCACCAGCCGGGCGTGGCGCATGCACAGTAGCACCTTGTGCACCCCGGCCACGCCGGCCGCCGCGGAGGTATGTCCGATGTTGCTCTTCACCGACCCCAGAGCGCAGGCGTTGCGCGACACGCCGGCCGCGCCGTACACCGCCTGCAGCGCCTCCAGTTCGACCGGATCGCCGAGCCTGGTGCCGGTGCCGTGCATTTCCACGTAGCCGATCGTTTTCGGATCGATGCCGTAGCGCGCATACACCTCGCGCTGCAGGTCGCCCTGGCGCGCGGGATTCGGCG
>JBIJAD010000410.1:0-3375 GCA_044345955.1 Lysobacteraceae bacterium | reverse complement strand
CGGCGGTGGGCGAGTTCGGCATCAACACCATGTAGCGGCCGGCGAGCGAGATGAACGTGGTCAGGGCCGCGCCCTTGTTGCCGCGTTCCTCCTTGTCGACCTGGACCACGATCTCCTGGCCTTCGCGCAGCAGTTCCTTGATCCCGGCCTTGTGGTGGTCCACGCCGGCCTGGAAATAGTCGCGCGAGATTTCCTTCAACGGCAGGAAGCCGTGACGCTCGGCGCCGTATTCGACGAACGCCGCTTCAAGCGAGGGTTCGAGCCGGGTGATGCGGCCCTTGTAGATGTTGGATTTCTTCTGTTCCTTCGACGGCCGTTCGATGTCGATGTCGTACAGGGTCTGGCCGTCGACGATCGCGACGCGCAGTTCTTCCGCCTGCGTCGCGTTGATGAGCATGCGTTTCATGGTCTTGCGTTCCTCACGCGCCTGTTCCCGTCATCGGACGGGCACGCGGAACGCCGGGGCGTTTTCGCCTCTGGAGACTGCCGGAGGCACCGTCGCGCGCACAGGCGCGCGGCCGGCGGGCCGCGGCAGGTATTCCAGCGCTGCAACACCACGGCGAGCCGCGGGAGCGCTTCTTGTTCTGTGTGTTGCCGGGCCGGCTGCCTGCTTCGCTGCGCTGGGGCGCGGCGTCGCGGCGGCACGGGACGTGTTCGGATCACGGATGCCAGGCATCCGGCGACAACAGGATCCGCCGACAAGCCGCTAACATGGCCGCCCCGGGGGCGGTGGTCGCGCACTGCATCGGAGATCGCGGGGGAGGCGGGCTTTCGGCCCGACGCCGTTGCAAACCAGCCCAACGGCGGCAACTCCCTGCGAAATCAAACCCTTATGTCGCGAAGCGAGTGTAACAGAACACGACCCCGATGACTTCAATCGATTCCAATCCGCGTGCTTCCGGTCAGGTGCGCCTGGTCCGCGTGCCCGAGGATCGGGCCGGCCAGCGGCTCGACAATTTCCTGCTCGGCCAGCTCAAGGGCGCGCCCAAGTCGCTGATTTACAAGATCGTACGCAGCGGACAGGTGCGGGTGAACGGCGGTCGGGTCAAGCCCGACACCCGCCTGGAGGCCGACGACGAGGTGCGCATCCCGCCGGTCCGGCTCGCCGAAACCGGGGACAAGGTTCCGCCGCCCAAGGGTCTGCTGGCCGCGCTGGAGGCCAGCATCGTCTTCGAGGACGCCCGGCTGCTGGCGATCAACAAGCCGTCCGGTCTGGCCAGTCACGGCGGCAGCGGGGTCAGCCATGGCGCGATCGAAAGCCTGCGTGCGCTGCGCCCGCGGGAGTCGCTGGAACTGGTGCACCGGCTCGACCGCGACACCTCCGGTCTGCTGATCGTGGCCAAGAAGCGCGCGGCCCTGACCGAACTGCAGGCGCTGATGCGCGAGGGAGACGCGCTTGACGGCCGCGGGATCGCCAAGCGCTATCTCGCTCTGCTGGTCGGGCGCATGCCCGACGGGACGATGAGCGTGGACGCGCCGCTGCACATCGGCCTGCGCCAGGGCGGCGAACGGCATGTGCAGGTGCATCGCGACGGCAAGCCCTCGCTGAGCCATTTCCGGGTGCTGGAGCGTCGCGGCGGCCACTCCTATTGCGAAGTGCGGATCGACACCGGTCGCACCCATCAGATCCGCGTCCACGCCCAGCACATCGGCCACCCGGTCGCCGGCGACGACAAGTACGGCGACCCGGAGATCAACCGGCGCCTGCGCGAACAGGCCGGCCTCAAGCGCCTGTTCCTGCACGCGGCCTCGCTGGAATTCGCCCTCGACGGCGGCCGCGCGCACTATCTGCTCGACGCGCCGCTGGCGCCGGAGCTGGTCGAGGTGCTGGATCGCCTGAAATGAAAGCGTCCGAAATGAAAGCGGAACCGCCGATGGCGGTTCCGTGCTTGCGTGTGGCGGATGTCGATCGCCGCCCCGGGTGCAGGGCGGCGCGATCGTTTCGGCCGGGCGTCAGCCGGACTCGTGCGCGCGCCTGATCGCCTGATAGAAATCCTCGCGCCCGAACAGGGTCGTGATCGCGTTTTTCAGGGCCTGCTCCAGCGCCGGCTGCGCATGCTTGCCGGTGGCGAGCTGGATCTTCTCGACGTTGCCCTGGCCGGTCACCATTTCCGAGAACACCAGATTGCTCTGCGCATCCTTGATCTTCACGTTGATGCGGACGCTGGCGATCGCGGAGCCGGACCAGAAGCCGACCTGGAAGCGGTTGTAGAAGTCGTGGATCTCGACGTTGATGACGACCTTGCCGCTGTCGATCTGATAGCCGCGGTTTTTCAGTTCGGTTTCGATCGCCGACTCGATCAGGGTCGACACGTTCTGGTTGAGGGTGATGGCGCCGAGTTCCTGGCCGTAGCCGTTGATGCGGGACGACACCCGGTCGGTGCGGGCGCGTACATCGCTGATCTGCACTTTCACGCCGATGTCGGAGGCACCCTGGATGATGGTCGGCTGGGCGCTCGGCGTGTAGCCGACGTCGATTTTCTCGGAGCTGAAGGCGCAGCCGGTCAGAACGAGAATGGCGAGAACCACCGCAGAACGGCTGAAGATCTTGAACATGTGAACCCCCTGTTGAGAATGCATGGCCGGCGCGTCGCGGATGCGGAGGACGATCGCTGCCGGCGAGGAGCGCGCAGATTTCCAATTGCCCGGTGGCTTGTCAAGTCGATCGATCGTTGGCGGCCGCGGCGATGCGGCGGGTGCGGCCGGGCATGCGTTCCCGGCGCATGTCCGGATCGGTCGCGAGCGCGGCCTCCGGTCCTGCGAGGAGGGAGGTCGGATCGGGACGCCGCGGCTGCGCGACCGCGGCCGAAGCAGCGAGACTGACGAGCGCGACGATGGCGAGACGGGCCGCGACCGCCCCATGACGCACGGACTGGACGAAAATGGACATGCGGGCCTGGGGGTATGCCTTGGAAGAAAAAGGCCGTGGCGCGACGCGGCGGCATCAGCCGAAGATCAGGAACAACGACAGCGCGCAGGGCGCGATCCACAGCGCCTTGCGCCCTGCAGGCATGAGCGCGGCGAACAGCCACAGCAGTGAGATCGCGGCGCTGCGGACCGGCCCGAGCAACCAGTCGATCGGCGTGTAGACCGCGGCGAAATACATCCGCGCGTGCGGATACACCCGCATCGGCACGCGTTGGCCGACGGTGTAGAAACGTCCGCCGCGGATCTTCGTGTTCCTGTAGCGATGCCCTTCGATCTGCGGATCGACGATGGCACGACCGAGGAAACAATTGCCGCGATGCCGGCTGCGGCAACTGTCGGCGGCGACGTCGACCACGCCGATCGTCGCCACCCCGGCGTCGAGCAGCCACAGCCGCCAGCCCAGTTGGATCGCCGCGAGCGCCAGGGCCGCAGTGGTCAGCGACAGCA
>JBIJAD010000282.1:0-5344 GCA_044345955.1 Lysobacteraceae bacterium | reverse complement strand
TCAACCCCTATGGACAGTGGACGCTGAAGCTGCAGTCCCTCGCCTGGGCGCCGGCCCGGTCGCAATGGCTCAACGAACTCGGCATTGCGCTCCCCGGCAACCGTCGCGCACCACTGAAGATCAAGGACATCCATATCGTCATGCGCGTGGCCTCGCGACGCGCTTCCGTGCTCGATTGAGCGCAACGACCGCACACGCGCCGGGGAGCCCCCTTCCGTGAAGATCCAAAAACCGGGCGACAAGAAGAAGATTCCGATCGATTTTTCGGACGAGCCGGACATCATCACCGTTGATCCGCCCGCGCCCCCGAAACGCGAACGGGAACCCTGGGTACCGCCGAGCGCACGACGATCGGACAGCGACACCGGCAATCCACCGGCGCCGCGTCGACCTCCGCCCGCACCGTCGCCGTCACCTTCGCCGCCGGCGGCAGCGCCCTCGCCCTCGCCCGCGCCGCCGCGCGTCGTGCCGTTGCCGACACGACCACCGGCGCCACCATCGCGCCCTGCGCCCGCACCGCAACCGCCGCAGGCCGCGCCGCGACCGCCACCGGCACCGCCCCGCAATCCCGTCGTCCTGTTCCCGGGCGCGACGGCGGTCGCGGCGACGTACTACCGCAAGATCAATGTGCTCAAGATCACGAGCAACGGCCGACAGTGGGTCGGCGGCTTCAAATCGACGCCGCGGGTGGAAGGCCGCTGGGGCGGCGCGATCGCGCCCGGCACCTACGCCATCCTCGCCGGCAATCGGAAGACGGACAATTTCCGCCTCGAAGCCCTCGACGCGAATTTCGGCGACGATACCGTCGATGCCACCGGTCAGTCGCTGCTGCGCCTGCACGGGCCGGGCGGCAGCGCCGGCTGCATCACCGCGCTGGACTCGAACGAATGGGGTCAGGCCCGGCAGTTGATCTCGCGACACAACGCCGGGACCGCGGAAGTCCGCCGCTACTGGGGCCCTTCGGTCCACGGCATCCAGCCGTTCCGGATCGAGCGCAGCGAAAGCGAATTCCTCCGCCTGTACGGGTTCCTGCGGGTCGAATGAGTCGACGCACCGGCATCGCCCCGACGAGCTTCCGGCGAGGCCGGAAAAGGAGCCGCGATGTCCCTGCAGGACGTGTTCGTCATTCCGCCGGGAAACGAAGGTCGTCAAGATCGCGACGATCGCCGCGGTGCTCGTGGCGACCGACAGCTTTCTGACGCTCGATGGAGACGTTGACTCATTGCCGCAACGCGGCGGCATCTACCAGCGGACGATGAATCGCGTGAACGTGA
The DNA here is from genome assembly GCA_044345955.1 of Lysobacteraceae bacterium. Taxonomy (GTDB): domain Bacteria; phylum Pseudomonadota; class Gammaproteobacteria; order Xanthomonadales; family Xanthomonadaceae; genus Lysobacter_I. The sequence continues at coordinate 4,070 of JBIJAD010000282.1, read as the reverse complement.
CCACTTCGGAAACCCGGTTCATTTTCCATCGGCTGCACTGGACCGCGACTTCGACGATCCGGCGACTCTCGTCGAGTATCGTTTCCAATTGCACAGGAAATCGCAGTCCGGGACATGATGCGCCATGGGACACGGCCTTTCGACGCGGGCCGACCTGTCGATCCTGCGATTTGATCCGGAACAAGATCCAGCGCAGGCGACCGTATCATGATGGTCTTGTCGGGCGTGCGCCCTGCGTTTTCGCGTGGGTCGGCAAGCTCGCGTTTTCCCCGGGAGGTGGCGGATGGTCAGCAGACGCCGGTTCATCGCGGCGGGTGCGGCAGGCATCGCGGGTCTCGGCCTGGGCGGATGCGGCGGAGAGGCGGACATGCAGGCCTACGTCGACGCCGCCGCGAAGCTGCGCGAGGCATTGACGGCGGATCCGGCGCTGGCCGAGTTGGTGCGCCATGCCACGCTCGCGCCCAATGGCCACAACACCCAACCGTGGCGGTTCGCGCCGGGCACCGGGTCGGTACGCATCCTTCCGGATTTCACCCGACGCACGGCGGTGGTGGATCCCGACGATCATCATCTGTATGTCAGCCTTGGCTGCGCCGCGGAGAACCTTGCGCTGGCCGCGCGCCAGTACGGCCGCGACTGCGCGCCGCTGCTGCGCAGCGACGGCGGGAACACCGCGATCGACTGCATGCTGGACGCCACCCGGCACGCGGTGGCCGACGCTCGCGACCGTGCCCTGTTCGCAGCCATCCCGCTGCGACAGTCGACGCGCTCGGTCTACGACGGCAGTACGGTCTCTGGGGCGGACCTCGCGCAACTGGCCGCTGCCGCCCGCGTCGAGGGCGTGGATGTCGTCCTGATCACCGAGCCGGCGAAGCGCGAGGCGGTGCTGGCGCAGGTCATCGCCGGCAACAGCGCGCAGATGGACGATCCGGCGTTCGTCGCCGAACTGCTGGCGTGGATCCGCTTCGATGCCGCGAGCGCGCTGCGCAAGGGCGACGGCCTGTTCGCCGCATGCTCGGGCAACCCGGTGTTGCCGGACTGGCTGGGCCGACGCATGTTCGGGCTGGTGTTCCGCAAATCGTCCGAAAACGACAAGTACGCCGCGCAGATCCGCTCATCGGCCGGCGTCGCGGTGTTCGTCGGCGCGCGCGCCGATCACGAACACTGGATCCGCGTGGGCCGCAGCTTCCAGCGCTTCGCGCTGCAGGCGACCGCATTGGGCCTGCGTCATGCGCACGTCAATCAGCCGGTCGAAGTGCCCGTGATCCGCGGCGAATTCGCGCGCTGGCTGGGCGCGGGCGAGCGCCGCCCCGATCTGGTGATCCGTTTCGGCCGCGCGTCCGCGCTGCCGATGTCGATGCGGCGCCCGGTCGCGGCGGTGCTCGCGGGCGCGGGTTGAGCGACGTTCACACCGCTGCGAACACCAGCGCCGCATTCGTCCCGCCGAAGCCGAAACTGTTGGACATCACCGTGCGCAGCGGCGCGTCGCGGGTCTCGCGCAGGATCAGCGCATCGGCGACCCGCGGGTCGATCGTGTCGATGTTGGCCGAAGCGGCCATGAACCCGTCGCGCAGCATCAACAGACTGTAGATCGCCTCGTGCACGCTGGCGGCGCCGAGCGAATGCCCGGTGAGCGCCTTGGTCGAGGACATCGGCGGCATCGCCTCGCCGAAGACTTCGCGCACCGCGTCGATCTCGGTCACGTCGCCCAGCGGGGTCGAGGTGCCGTGGGTGTTGAGATAGTCGATGGTGCCGGCGGGCTCGCCGCCGGGAAAACCGGCCAGCGCCATGCGCATGCAACGTACCGCGCCTTCGCCGCTGGGCGCGACCATGTCGGCGCCGTCGGAAGTCACGCCGTAACCGATCAATTCGGCATGGATGCGCGCACCACGCGCGATGGCGTGCCCGTATTCCTCCAGCACCAGCAAGCCGCCGCCGGCGCCGATCACGAAGCCGTCGCGATCGACATCGTAGGGCCGCGAGGCGCGCTGCGGGGTGGCGTTGTGGGCGCTGGAGAGCGCGCCCATGCCGTCGAACTGCACGGTCATGCCCCAGTGCAATTCCTCGCCGCCGCCGGCGAACACGATGTCCTGCGCACCGCTGCGGATGAGGTCGGCGGCGGCGCCGATGCAGTGCGCCGACGTGGCGCAGGCGGCGGAGATCGAATAGCTCACGCCACGGATGCCGAACGCCGTCGCCAGCGAGGCCGAGACGGTCGAGCACATCGTCCGCGGCACCATGAACGCGCCGACCTTGCGCGCGCCCTTGTTGCGCATCAGGTCGCCGGTCTCGATCTGCCATTGCGCGGAAGCGCCGCCGGAGCCGGCGATCACGCCGGTGCGCGGCGAGCGCAGCAACGCATCGTCAAGCCCGGCGTCGGCGATGGCGTCGCGCATCGCGACCCAGGCGTAGGCGGCGGCATCGCCCATGAACCGCCGGGCCTTGCGATCGATCTGCGCATCGAGATCGATCTTCGGCACGCCGGCGACGTGGCTGCGGAAGCCCTTTTCGGCGTATTCGGGCACGAATTCGAGGCCGCCGGCGCTGTTGCGCAGCGCGCGCGCGACCGCGTCGGCATCGTTGCCGATGGGCGAGACGATGCCCATCCCGGTGACCACGACGCGACGCATCAGAAGCCCTCCGTCGATCGGAACAGGCCAACGCGCAGCCCTTCGGCCTCGTAGATCAGACGATCGTCGACGAAGGTCCTGCCGTCGGCGATGACCAGCGCGAGTTTGCCACGCACGACGCGACGCACGTCGATCAGATAACGCACCAGCTTCGCGGTCGGCAGCACCTGGCCGCTGAACTTCACCTGCCCGACGCCCAGCGCGCGCCCGCGACCGGGTTCACCGAGCCACGGCAGGAAGAAACCCGCGAGCTGCCACATCGCATCCAGACCAAGACAACCCGGCATCACCGGGTCGCCATCGAAGTGACAATCGAAGAACCACAGATCCGGACGGATCTCGAGCTCGGCTTCGAGCAGCCCCTTGCCGTGCGCGCCGCCTTTCTCCTCGATGCGTGTGATGCGATCGAACATCAGCATCGGCGGTGCGGGAAGACGGGCGTTGCCCGGGCCGAAGACTTCGCCCTGCGAACAGGCGACCAGTTGCGGAAAGTCGAACGAGGAAATCTGCTGCATGCGGAGGTCGGCGAGAAAGACAAGGCCGCATTGTCGCCCGGATCGCGCCTGCATGCGCAGCGCGGGATCGCATGCTTTGCCTTGTTTTCAGCATCCGCCGGCGTATCGATACGCCGGCGGATTGAACTTCTTTCACCTTCGCATGCGTACGGCGGATCGATACCCGGGCGTATGCGGGCCACACTCATTTCGCGGTATCGAGCGCCCGCCGATAACCCTGGAACAACTGCAACAGCCATGGCTTCTGTGCCAACACGAGGCTCACGCCGATGCGTTCCTTCGGCGACAGCGCGGCGTCGCGCGCCAGCAGCGCGTCGAACTCGCGCACCACTTCCTCCAGGCGCTGACGCATCTGGCGCACGCCGTCGATGCTGAGGCTGCCGCTGAGCAGGAACAGGCCGTCCTGTTCGCCGTCGAAGGCATCGGCGAAATAGTCGCCGAGCAGTTTTTCGCGGAAGTAGCGTTCCATCGGCCCGCCTCGGCGCCAGCGGAAGTTGCGCGCGGTCAGCGCGCGGGCGCGATTGCCGGGCAGCAGCTCGATGATGCCGAGACGGTCGAGTTTGACCAGCAGCCCGGTCCACTGCGCCTCGGTGAACGAGAACTGGGCCAGCACGTCCTGCTGGCGCCAACGATTGAGGCTGAGGAACAGCGCCAGCAGCAGCGCCGGCTCCGACACCAGCGCGCGCTCCTGGGCCTCGCTCAGCTCGGCCATGCTGGCGCGGCCACGGGCGGATTCGGCGGCGATCTCGGTCAGACCGATGTCCAGCACCTCGCAGATCTGCTCAAGCCGCTGCAGGCTCATCGCGCGCAGAGAGAACATGCGCTTGACCGCGGCCTCGCTCATCTTCAGCCGCCCGGCCAATTCGCGATAGGTCATGCCCTGGCCGCGCAGCAGCCGCTTGAGCGCATCGGTCACTTCGACGGT
>JBIJAD010000029.1:0-19189 GCA_044345955.1 Lysobacteraceae bacterium | reverse complement strand
CGCCAAGTTCGGCCGCCACGTCGAGGAGCTGCTGGTCAGCCCGATGCCGGCCTGGGTGATCCTCGGCGGCTACGTCGCCGGCGCGGTGCTGCGCGGGTTGATGGTCGGCGCGATCGTGCTGGCGATCGCGATGTGCTTCACCCGGGTGAGCATTCCGCATCCGTTCGTCACGCTGAGCACGGTGCTGCTGGGCGCGACGATCTTCTCGCTCGCCGGCTTCGTCAACGCCGTGTACGCCAAGAAGTTCGACGACATCGCGATCGTGCCGACCTTCATCCTCACCCCGCTGACCTATCTGGGCGGCGTGTTCTATTCGGTGAAGCTGCTGCCCGGCTGGGCCGAGGCCGCGACCCATCTGAATCCGATCTTCTACATGGTCAACGCCTTCCGCTACGGCCTGCTCGGCACCAGCGACGTGCCGCTGTGGCTGGCCTATGCGCTGATGCTGGGCTTCGTGTTCGCGCTCGGCGGCGTCGGCCTGTGGCTGCTCAAGCGGGGCGTGGGGCTGCGGAGCTGAACGCAGCCGCCACGCAGGCGGAGCCGCCCCGAGACGGTCGATATCCGGGATCCGTTCAACCTCGCCAGCACACGCCGCGGAGCCCTCGCTCCGGCGGAATCTCCGTTGCGATCTTCGATTCTGTGACAGAGGGCCTTTCCACGGCCGTGGGGCGTATTGTCCCGCGGTTGTTTCTTTTGTTACTACGGGAAGTTCGAACCGTACTCGGAAGGAGATCGAGATGGCGAACCGAAACCGCGATGCCGCGTTGCGGCGTCACCCCCTGGTGCTCGGGCTGATGCTGGCCATTTCGGGGCCGGTCCTGGCGCAACAGACGCCAACGGCCGAACCCGCCGAGCCCGAAACCCCGGATCAGGCCGAGGCCGGCGAACTGGACAAGATCGTCGTCACCGGGTCGCGCATCCGCCGCGCCGGTTTCGACACCCTGGAGCCGGCGACCGTCGTCGACAGCGAATACATCGAAGCGCGCGGCATCACCAACGTCGCCGACGCGCTGAACGAGATCCCCGGCTTCGGCATCGGGGTCACGCCCGAAGGCGGCCAGTCCGGCTTCGGCGTGGGCGTGAACTTCGTCAACCGTTTCGGCCTGGGCACCAATCGCACCCTGACCCTGGTCAACGGCCGCCGCTTCGTCTCCAGCAACGCACCCACGATCTTCGGTCCCGCCGCACCCGGCATCCAGGTCGACCTCAACGCGATTCCGACCTCGATGGTGCAGCGGGTCGAGAACCTCGCCATCGGCGGCGCGCCGACCTACGGCTCCGACGCGATCGCCGGCGTGGTCAACGTGATCCTGCGCAAGGACTACGTGGGCACCGAGGTCAATGCCGGCTACGGCATCACCGACCGCGGCGACAACGAGCGCTTCAACGCCTCGCTGCTGTTCGGCACCAACTTCGGTCCCGAGGACCGCGGCAATTTCACCATCAACGTCTCCTTCGACGAGGTCGAGGGCGTCCTGCAGAACGATCGCGACTTCTTCGCCGCGCAGTATTTCAATACGACCAATCCGTTTGCGTCGATCATGGCTGCGTTTTATCCGGGACGCACTCCCGGCAACGACGGGCGCTACAATCCGAACATACCGTTCAACACCGGCAACGGCGACGGCATCACGAACGGCTTGCTGATCCGCGACCGTCGCATCTGGACGACGCCCTTCGGCGGCTACATCTACTCGATTGCAGGCTCCGCCATCACCACGCCGCGCGATGGCACCCCGACGAATCCTCTCGGGCCAGATGGCCTGCCCGACAGCACGTTCGCGCGCGCCCGCGGCTTCGGCCCCAATCAGGATGTCTACCTGGGTTTCGATCGCAACGGCAATCTCGTTCCTTACAACGTCGGAAGTCTGTTCTCCGGTACGGACGCCAGTGGCGGCGATGGCCTGAACCTGGGCGAGTCCGGCCAGATCACCTCCGACCTCGAACGTCGTTCGGTGGTGTCGACCGCGCGCTGGGCGCTCACCGACAACATCGACCTGTTCTTCGAAGGCTCCTTCTACAAGGCCGAAAGCCTTGAGCTGGTGGACCAGTGGGTGTACAACTCGCCGCTGTTCGGCGGCGCCAGCGGGGCAATTCGCGTGCCGGCCACGCACCCGTTGCTCACCACCCAGGCGCGGCAGACGCTGCAAAGCCTCGGCATCACCCAGTTCAACATCTCGCGCGCCTCGCGCGATCTGGTGACCAACAACGGCCGCGGCGAGACCGAACTGGGCCGCGCGGTGTTCGGCGCCGAAGGCAGCTTCGAGGTCGGCGACCGGCTGTTCTACTGGGAGGCCTCGTACAACTACGGTCGCAGCGACGCGCGCTCCTTCGGCACCGCGCTGATCCAGCAGAACTTCATCAACGCGCTGAACGTCACCCTCGATACCCAGGGCCGGCCGGTCTGCGCCGGCGTCGCGATCCCGGGCCTGGTGATCCCGGGCGGCGGTACGCCGATTCCGGACCCCAACTGCGTGCCGCTGGACATCTTCGGCGAAGGCCGTCCGTCGCAGGCCGCACGCGCCTACGTGACCACCGAGACCGAGGCGCAGTCGCTGCTCGAACAGGAGGTGTTCAACGCCAACCTCAGCGGTACCGCGGTCGAACTGTGGAGCGGCCCGCTGCTGTTCAACGTCGGCTACGAATACCGCAAGGAAAGCGGTCTGTTCGATCCGGGCGATTTCGCCCGTCGCGGACTCGGCCGCGCGGTGCCGATCACCCCGCTCAACGGCGACTATTCCACCAACGAGCTGTTCGGCGAATTCATCCTGCCACTGGTGAATCCCGACAGCGACATCCCGGGTCTGGAGAAGCTGGACATCATCGGCAAGTACCGTACGGTGGACAACACCATCAACGGCCGCGCCAACACCTTCACCTACGGTCTGCAGTGGAAGCCTTACCGCGATCTGGAAATCCGCGGCAACTTCACCCGCGCGATCCGCGCCCCCTCAATCACCGAATTGTTCCTGCCTTCGGCCGATTCGTTCCAGTTCGTCACCGGCGATCCCTGCGATTCGCGCTTCATCAACAGCGGCGGCTCGCGTCAGGCCCAGCGCACGCGCAACTGTCAGGCGTTCCTGAATTTCTACGGCCTGACCTCGTTCACCTCGAACGCGGCGGGCGCGTCGATCCGCGGCACCTCCAGCGGCAATCCGAGGCTGGAGAACGAAATCGCCGACTCGTACACCTACGGCTTCACCTGGGCGCCGTCGTTCCTGTCCGGCCTGACCGTCGCCGCCGACTACTACAAGATCGATCTCGATGGCGCGATCTCCAGCCTGACCGCCGCGCAGTTGGCCGCCGCGTGCTTCGACAGCGACGATTTCAACGCCGCCGACGTGCCCAACGCCAATCCGTTCTGCAGCCGGATCGTGCGCAACGCGCCGGGCAGCGCCAGCCCCGGCCAGGCGACGACCTTCACCGGCGGCTTCGTCAACGGCCGGATCATCGAGTTCGAAGGCTACTCCGCGGAAGCCAGCTACCGCTTCGACACCGATCGTTTCGGCAAATTCGCTTTCGGCTTCACGGGTTATTTCCCGCGCACGCTGAACTTCGACGTGACCGGCGTGACCCTCAATCCGAACGTCGGCGAAATCGGCGACTCGCGCAACCAGTACCAGTTCAGCGGCGCCTGGGAGAAGAACGGGTTCGGCGTCAATCTGTCGGCCAACTACTCCAGCGGCGCGCGTTTCAATCTGCTGGATACGGCCGAGACCCGCGACATCCTGAGCGTGGACAGTTACTGGCTGCTCAACGGCGGCGTGAGCTACGACTTCAACGAGGACCTGCGCCTGCGCCTGGCGATCACCAATCTGCTCGACGAGGAACCGCCGTTCCCGGCCCTGGGCATCGGTACCTACGACATCCTCGGCCGCCGCTACAACCTCGCGATGCAGTGGAAGTTCTGACTCTTCGGTCGTACACAGCAGTACCGGCCACCCCGGCGTCGCGCAAGCGGCGCCGGGGTTCGCTTTTCCGGGCCCCGCGAACGCGGCGCGGCCCGCAGCGCATGCGCGATCAGCCCGCCGCGTCGGCCATCGCCCGATCGCGCGGCGCGCGCCCGAAGCGCCGGCGCAGCCACAGGCCGAGATCGTGCAGCACCGAATACGCGGCAGGGATCACGATCAGGCTGAGCAGGGTGGAGGTGATGAGGCCGCCGATCACCGCCCAGGCCATCGGCGCGCGGAAGCTGGAATCGCCGGACAACCCCAGCGCCAGCGGCAGCATGCCCGCGCCCATCGCCAGGGTGGTCATGACCACCGGTCGGGCGCGTTTGCGGCAGGCGTCGATCAGCGCCTCGTGCTGCGGCATGCCGTGTTCGTCCTCGGCCATCACCGCGTAATCGACCAGCAGGATCGAGTTCTTGGTGGCGATACCGATCAGCATCAGCAGGCCGATCAGCGCCGGCAGCGACAGCATGTTGCCGGTGACCAGCAGGGCGCCGAACGCGCCGCCGGCGCACAGCGGTACCGCGGTGAGAATGGTCAGCGGCTGGATCGGGTGATTGAACAGCAGCAGCAGCACCATGTAGATGCAGACGATGCCGGCGATCATCGCCATCGCGAAGCCGAAGAACAGTTCGACGAAGACCTCGGCGTCGCCACTGTTGAGGAACTGCACGCCGGCGGGCAGCGCCTTCACCGAGGGCAGAGCCTGGACCTCGTTCATCACCTCGCCGAGCGCGCGGCCGTTGAGTTCGGCGGTGAGGGTGACGTTGCGCTGGCGCTGGAAGCGCGCGACCACCGAGGGGCCGCTGCCTTCGCGGATCTCGGCCACCGCCGACAGCGGCACCGGGCCTTCGCGGCCGCGCACGCGCAACTGGCCGAGCAGCGTCGGATCGCGCAGCGCGTCGCGATCGAAGCCGACCCGGATCGGGATCTGGCGATCGGGCAGATTGAGCTTCGCCATGCGCTGGGTGTAGTCGCCGCTGGTGGCGATGCGTGTGGCTTCGGCGATGTCGGCGGTGGCGACGCCCAGGTCCGCGGCGCGCGCCGGATCGGGCAGGACCTGCAGTTCCGGACGCAGCAGCGCGGCCGTGGAGGAAATGCTGCCCAGGCCTTCGAGCCGGCGCAGATCGCGTTCGACCGCGGCCGCGGCGGCTTCGAGCGTGCGCGGGTCGTCACCGGCCAGCACCAGTTGCATCATTTCGCCCGGTTCGGAGCTGATGAAACTGACCCGCGCACCGGGCAGATCGGCGAGGCGCGCACGCACTTCGCGCTCCAGCGCCTTCTGGTCGCGATCGCGGTCGCCCGGCGGGCCCCAATCCAGCACCAGCGTCGCCTTGCGCGCCTCGCCGATCCCGCTTTTGCCGGGGTCGCCGAGGTCGAGCGCGCTGCCGACCATGGTGAAGGTCTGTTTGAGTTCCGGCAGATCGGCCAGCCGCGCGCGCGCATCCTCGGCCACGCGCACGGTTTCCTCGATCGGCGTGCCCGGCGGCAGCTCGACGCTGAGGTTGCTGCGGCCAAGGTCGGTGAACGGAATGAAGGTGGTCGGGATGAACGGCACCAGCGCCAGCGACGCGACGAACAACGCCAACGCGATCCACAGCGTCCGCCCGCGATGGCGCAGCGAGACATCCACCCAGCGCAGATAGCGGCGCATCAGCGCCGAATCCGCGCCCGGATCGGCATGCGGCTTGAGCAGGTGGGCGGCCATCATCGGCGTGAGCAGACGCGCGACCAGCAGCGAGAACAGCACCGCGGTGGCCGCGGTCCAGCCGAATTCGCGGAAGAACTTGCCGGCGATGCCGGGCATGAACGCCACCGGCACGAACACCGCGGCCAAGGTCATCGAGGTGGCGATCACCGCGGTGCCGATCTCGTCGGCCGCCTCGCGCGCGGCTTCCAGCGGAGTCTTGCCCATGCCCAGGTGGCGGACGATGTTCTCGATCTCGACGATCGCATCATCCACCAGGATGCCGACCACCACCGACAGCGCGAGCAGGGTGATGATGTTGAGGCTGAAATCGAGCAGCGCGATCACCGCGAAGGTCGGGATGATCGACAGCGGCAGCGCCACCGCCGACACCCAGGTCGCGCGCCAGTCGCGCAGGAACCACCACACCACCACCAGCGCCAGCAGCGCACCTTCCAGCAGCATGATCATCGACGAGCGATAGGAACGCTCGGTTTCCTCGACCATATTGGTGACCAGCCGGAACTCGACGCCCGGATGCGTCTGCTGCAGCGCGTCCAACGCCTCGCCCACCGCCTTCGCGACCTTCAGCTCGTCGGCCTTGCGCGCGCGCGACAGCGAAAACCCGACCGCGGCCTCGCCGTCGAGCAGCGCGGCCTGGGAGGGATCGGCAGCGCCGTCCTCGACCGTGGCGATCGACGACAATCGCACCGAGCGGCCGTCGGGCAAGGCGATGCTGTAGTCGCGCAGTTGCTGCGCGTCGGTCACGGTGCCGATGGTGCGGATGGTCTGCTGCGCGCCGCCGATCTCGGTGCGGCCGCCGGGACGCTCGACCTGGATGCGCGCGAGCTGCTGCGAGACTTCACCGGCGGTGATGCCCCAGGCGAGCAGCGCCTCGGGGTCCAGATCGACCCGCACCTGGCGTTCGATGCCGCCGATCCGGGTCACCCGGGCCACACCGGGCACGCCATACAGCGCTCGTGCGACTTCGCGATCGACGAACCACGACAGTTCGTCGGCGCGCATCGTCGGCGCCGACACCGCCCAGGTCTGCAGCGCGCCGCCGATGTCGACCTTGCCGACCACCGGTTCGAGGATGTCCTGCGGCAGATCGCTGCGCACCCGGGTGACCGCGTCGCGGGTGTCGTCGAGGGCGTCGGCGAGATCGGCTTCGAGCCGGAATTCGATGAAGGTGGTGCTGGTGCCTTCGACCACGCTGGAGATCACGCGCTTGACGTTGGGTACGGTGGCGACCGCATCCTCGATCCGGCGGGTGACTTCGGCCTCCAGTTGCGCCGGCGAGGCCCCGGGCTGGTTGACCGTGACCGTGGTCATCGGGAAGGCGATGTCCGGGAAGCGCGCGACCGGCAACACGTGGAAGCCCCACAGCCCGGCCACGCACAGCACGAAGAACACCATGATCGCCGGCAGCGGCCGGCGGATCGCCCACGACGACAGCGTCCCGCCGCGGCTCATCGGCGCGCGCCCGCGTCGGCTGCGGCCTCGGTCACCGCCTCGACCACACGCACGCGGTCGCCGTCGGCGAGAAAACCGGCGCCGCGGACGACCACCCGCGCACCCGGGCGCGGGCCTTCGACCAGTTCCAGCAGCGTGCCGTCGCGCAGGCCGGTACGTACGCGCTGCGCCTTCACCGCACCGTCCGCAGCGATCACGAACACCGTCGGGAAGCCGTCGCGTTGCACCACCGCGGCCGCGGGCAGGGTCGACGCGCGGGCGAGGCCGGTCTCGATCCGGCCTTCGAGGAAGGCGCCTGTCATCAGCGCCGGCGAGGCGGGCAGATCGACGAACACGGTGCCGGTGCGGGTGGCCGGATCGACCCCCGGGCTGACCGCGCGCACCCGGCCTTCGACCCGTTCGTCGCGCAGGCCGCGCAGGGCGACGCGGTCGCCGGGCGAGATCGTCGCGAGCTGCGCCACCGGCAGTTCGGCGCGCCATTCCAGGCGGCCGTCGCGGATCATCCGCAGCAGCTCGCCGCCGGTCATGACGATCTGCCCGGGCTGCGCCAGCAGTCGGGAGATCACGCCGTCGTCCGGCGCGCGCAGTTCGGTGAAGCCCAGACGCAGTCTGGCGCTGTCGCGCACGGCGCGGGCGGTGCCGACCCGGGCTTCGCTCTGGGTGCGCGCGGCGCGCAGTTCGTCGAGCTGGGTGGCGCTGATGAAGCGCTGCTCGGCGAGATTCTGGCCACGGGCGAGATTCGCGCGCGCCAGCGCGGCCCCGGCTTCGGCCTCGCGCAGCGCCGCCTCGGCCTGGGCCAGATCGCTTTCGAGCGTGCGTCGATCCAGCCGCAGCAGCACCTGGCCGCGCCGCACCGGCACGCCGACATCCACCAGCAGTTCGGTGATGCGCAGGCCGGAGATCTCCACGCCGAGCTGCATCTCCTCCACCGCGGCGACCTCGCCGGAGACCTCGATGCCGCGGGGGAATTCGCGTTCGGTCACGGTCGCGGCGGTGACCGCGGGCGCGGCGGGGGCGGGGGTGGTTTGGGCAGCGTCGTCGCCGCCGCAGGCGGACAACAACAATGTGCCGGACAGGATCAGCAGGGCGCCGAGGGCGGACGGGACGCGGAGTGGACGGACCGGCATGGGGGAAGGCACGGCGAAAGACAGGCCGGCAGTGTACCGGCAAGTTCAGTATTTCGGCCTGTGCCGGAGGTTGCCCTCCCGGCGCCGGTTCAGGCCGGCGTCGCGGCCACCGGCAGCCGGAAAAACGCCGCCGCGGTGGCGGTGGTCGCGGCGGCGACGGCCTCCACCGATTCGCCGCGGTCGCGCGCCAGTTCCTGGACGATGTGCGCCAGATACATCGGCTCGTTGCGCCGGTGCGAAGGCTGCGGGCGCACGGTGCGCGGTAGCAGATACGGCGCATCGGTCTCGATCATCAACCGATGCGCGGGGATGTGCTTCACCAGCTCGCGCAGATGGCCGCCGCGACGCTCGTCGCACAGCCAGCCGGTGATGCCGATGTGCCAATCCCGGTCGAGATAGTCGAACAGCTCCTCGCGGGTACCGGTGAAGCAGTGCACCACCGCCGGGCCGAGGCGGCCGTCGAAGTTCTTCATCATCGCCATGAAGTCGGCGTGCGCGTCGCGCTGGTGCAGAAAAATCGGTTTCAAGGCATGCGGTTTCCCGGTGTCGGCGGCGATCTGCAACTGGCGTTCGAAGGCCTTGCGCTGCGCCGGCCGCGGCGAGAAGTCGCGGAAATAATCCAGGCCGCATTCACCCACCGCGACCACCTCCGGGTGCGCCTGCAGCGCGCGCATCTCGGCATCGCATTCGTCGGTGTATTCGGTCGCATGATGCGGATGCACGCCGGCAGTGGCGAACAACTCGCCCGGAAATGTCTGCGCCAGCAGCAGCGCCCGCGGCGAATGCTCGCGGCTGGCGCCGGTGACGATCATCCGCGCCACCCCGGCCGCGCGCGCCCGCTGCAGCACCGCTTCGCGGTCGTGGTCGAAACTCTCGTGGGTGAGATTGGCGCCGATGTCGATCAATTGCATGCGGAAGCGGACGCTGCGAAAGGAACGACAGTGTAGCCGTTCGCTTCGTCGGGTTCATCCGCGAATGCTTCTTGCGGACATGGTCATTTGCCGAGCAAGGCCATACCTTGCGGCGACGAGCGATCGCCGAGAATCGCACCCGGTGCGAACAGTCGATCGAGTTCGGTCAGGGTGTCCGGCGACAACGCCAGCGCCGCGGCGCTGGCGTTCTCCTCGACGCGCTCGACACGTTTGCTGCCGGGGATCGGGACGATATCGTCGCCCCGATGCAGCAGCCAGGCCAGCGCCAGTTGCGCGGATGTGGTGCCGAGCGACGCGGCGAGCGCGGCCAGCGTATCGGCAACGCTGTAGTTATGCGCCCAGGCCTCGCCCTGGAAGCGCGGCAGGCGGCGACGGAAATCGTCCTCGGCCAGACGTGCGGGGTCGGGCCGCGCATCGGTCAGGAGGCCCCGTCCGAGCGGCGAATACGCGACGAACGCAATGTCCAATTCGCGACAGACCGGAAGCACACTGATCTCCAAATCGCGCGTGCTCAAGGAATACTCGCACTGCACCGCCGCGATCGGGTGTACCGCATGCGCGCGACGCAGCGTCAGCGTGCCGGGCTCCGATAGGCCGATCGCACGGATCTTGCCGGCGGCGACCAAGTCGGCGAGCGCGCCTACCGAGTCCTCGATCGGCACCTCCGGATCGATGCGATGCAAGTAGTAAAGATCGATCGTATCGACACCGAGCCGCCGCAACGAAGCTTCGCAGCAGGCCCGGATATACGCCGGCCGGTTATTCACGCCGCGCGCGGCGGGATCTGCGCTGCGCACGATTCCGCATTTGCTGGCCACCTTGAGCGACGCCGCGGACGCCGACGATTTCAGGAATGTCCCCAGCAGCGACTCGTTGTGGTACGAGCCGTAGACGTCGGCGGTGTCGAGAAAATCGATGCCCAGCTCCACCGCCCGCGCCAGCGCGGACAACGATTGGGTTTCGTCGGTCGGCCCGTAGAACTCGGACAGCCCCATGCAGCCGAAACCGATGACGGAGACCGTCAAACCACTGGCACCCAGTCTGCGTTCGGGCATCGTCATCGCGAACCTGCCGATGAATGCTGGCGAAGGGGATATAGAAGCAAGCGAAACGATCGCGGCTCGGGCAGGTTCAGCGTCGGGCGCATGCGATGACGGATCTTGGATTCGGTGACCCACACCGCGCCGTCATTGTCGATGCTGAGATTGACCGGCGAGTGCAAGCCTGTCAGCAACGTCTGCCAAGGCCTGGGTGCCGCACGCAGCGGGTCGGGAATCGACAACAGCTTGCCGTCGCCACTGTCGGCTGCGCCCTCCAGCACCAACAGCGCGCCGTCGGCGGCGAAGGCCAATCCATCGGGGTTTTCCAACCTGCGCGGCAAAAGCAGTGGTCGCATCGACACAGCGTTCGCGCCGTGCGCGGCAAACTGTCCTTCGATCGCATGTCGTTCGATGACGAACAGCTCGCCGCGATCGAACACACCGACCACCAGGGTGCCATCGGGCGCGCGTGCGATCCCGGCCGCGCCGAGGCCGCCATCGACCTTCAGACGCACGTCTTCGATGACGGTCTCGTAACCCGATGCGCCCGGCCCCAGAAGCAACACACGACCGTTGCGGCTGTCGGTGACCAACACGCCGCCATCGTCTTGGATTGCGATATCGTTGGGAAACCCGCCGTCGGGCAATGTTGGCGCGATCGTCATCGTGCCGTCGCGCAACGACAGCGCGAACAGCGCATGCGGCCTTCCATGCTGGTTCATGAAATCCGGTGAAGTTCCCCACAGCAGACCGCGCCGCGAATCGAAGCGCAATGAGGTCGCGGCGAAGATCGGATCGGTTGCGGCCCGCGTCACCTCGGCCTTCGACGCGGGCGTATGCAATGCGCGCCAAGCGCCGCGCGGTGAACGTGCGATGATGCGACCGCTGGTGATCGAACCGACCACGATCTCGCCGGTAGGCAGAGCGGCGATTCCGTTCGGATAGCCGAGTGCTTTCGGCAAGCGGATCGATCGCGCGCCCGAAACTGGTGCGCGTAAACGCAGCAATCGGAACGGTTCCGGCGGCGCGCCCGTTTCCGGACCGAAGAGTTTGCGGAATTGCGACTCGATGACGATCAACGCGCCCTCGTGCACGAGGCCGCTGACCGGTTCGAGCAGGCCGTCTGCCACAGGCTCCAGACGCAGCGGCTGTCGCTCGGGCACGAGCCGGCTGATCCGGCCCTGCCCGCCGGCGATGTCGTTCTCGAACAGCAACAGGCTGCCGTCGCCGAGGGCGCGCACAGCATCGGCTCCGGCGAGCGGGCGCGGCAACCGCAGCGCGACCGGGTCTCGCGCGCGTCCGTCGCGACCGATGTCGATGCGCAGCAAGCGGCCGTCGGTAAACGTGCTGAGATACACCGCGTTCGCCATGATCGCGATGCCGTTGCCGTTGTACTGGGCGCCGCCCAGAAGCGGATGCTCCAGCCAGATGTCGATACGCCCTCCGCCGGCGGGATCGAAACGCAGGATCCGCGGCTTGGCGGTGTCGGAGATCAACAATACGCCGTCGCCGGCTGCGACCAGATCGTTGCAGAACCCGCCGGCGGGCAGCGGCCAGCGTCCCAGTACATCGCCGCGCTGCAGATCGAAGGCGAGCAGCGCCGACGCACCTTCCGGCACGCGCACCACGCCGAGATCGCCGGTGCAGGCGTACAGACGTCGGCGTACGTCGTCAACCAACAGTCCCTGCACCGACATCAAGCCTCCGCTGCCGGTCGCGACGAACGGCTGTGCGACGTCGGCCCCTGCGGGCACGCGCATGATGCGCGCTTGCACCGCGCTGCCGACGTAGAGATTGCCGTGCGCATCGGCGGCGATGCTTTCCGGAAAGAAACCGTCAGGCAGACGTTGCGCGTATACGGACCCGATGGCGCATAGCGCGAAGAGCGCCGAGGCAAAACATCGACCGATGCCGCAATGCAGATCCCGCATGCGGGCGAAGCGCCTGGTCTTTGCGAGAGAGACGAGAATCATGGCACGCATCGATGACCGCTCAATCCATTTCGATCACGATCTTGCCGAATGGCCGACCCTCGCGAAGATGCGCGAAAGCGCCGCGAAATCCTCTCAGCGGGAAGCGATGATCGATCACCGGACGCAATCGGTGCGCAGTCATTGCACACATCAGCGCTTCGTAGCTGTCGCGGTTGCCGGTGATCATGCCGCGCAACCGCGCGTTCTTCAGCAGCAACGGCAGGGTAAAATCCGCCACGTCGCGACCCAAGCCGGCGACCATGCCGACGAAAGCGATGAAACCGCCCTGGCGCAATGCGCGCAGCGACCCGCCGAGCGTTTGAAGTCCGCCGCATTCGACGACAAGATCGACGCCCGTGCCGCCGTTCGCCGCGACCACCATCTCGGGCCAGTTCTCGTCTCGGTAATCGATGACCGCATCCGCGCCCAGAGCATGCAGTTGCACAGCGCGCTGCTCGGGCTGGCCGGTGGTGACCATCGCGCGCGCTCCGAAGGCTTTCGCCAGTTGCACCGCGAACAGCGAAACACCGCCGGAACCGATCGCAAGCATCGTCTGCCCGGGCAGCAGCCCACCTTCGTGCAGCGCGTTCCAGGCAGTGAGGGCGGCGACCGGCAAGGTCGCGGCTTCGGCAAACTCGAGGTAATCCGGAAATCGCACCAGTGCGCGTTCCGGCAAGGTCACGATCTCGGCGAGCGCACCGTCGAGCGGGCCGCCGTTCTGCGCCGCATGACGCTCCGGCGTCAATGGCCCGGCGATCCAGTCACGGGTCATCATGGTCGTGACCCGGTCGCCGACCGCGAGTCTGCGCACATCGGTGCCGACAGCGATCACCTCACCGGCGCCGTCTGACACCGGCACGAACGGCAGTGCCTCCTCGCCGATGCCGTACAAGCCGCTGATGACGAGATGATCGCGGAAATTCAACGACACGGCGCGTATTCGTACCATTACTTCGCCCGGTCCCGGTTCGCGTGGGCGACGTTCGACCATGCGCAGGTGAGCAGGATCGAATCCGACGAGTTCGATCACACGCGTTTTTTCGATGTGCACCGAGCGGGATTCCGTGGACATGCCTGGACCTCGTTGCTGGACGATGATTCGAAACTCAACCGACGACAGGCGCGGGCGCGGGCGCGACTCCACCGCTCAGCCAGGCGCGATGTCCGGGGATCGTGTAACCGCCGTCGATCAACAGGTTCTGGCCGGTGACGAAGCGCGCGGCGTCGGAGCACAACCAGACCACGGCGTCGGCGACGTCCTCGGGCATGCCGAGCCGGCGCATCGGTGTGTGATCTACGAACGGGCGCGCGGCGGCATCGTCTGCGAAGCGGCGGAACATCGGCGTATCGATGATCCCGGGATTGACGTTGTTGATGCGGATACCGACATCGGCGGTTTCCTGCGCCAAGGCGCGGATCATGCCGTCGAGTGCCGCTTTCGATGCGGAGTAGATCGACGAACCGGGAAAGGCGCCGTGTGCGAGCCACGACGATGTATTGACGATCGCGCCGCCGCGTCCTGACTGGCGCATCGCCGCGATCTGTGCCCGGCAGCACAGCCACACGCCTTTGAGATTGGTCGCGATCGTCGCGTCGAAATCCTCGGGCCGAAGGTCTTCGATCGGAGCGAACGCGCCCTCGATGCCGGCGTTGTTGAACGCGACGTCAAGACGTCCGAAGCGATCCAGGACCGCGCCGATCAAGTCCCCGACCGCGAGTGCATCCGCAATGTCGCCGGCATGGACCGCCGCGACCGCGCCCAGGGCGTCGAGCTCTGCGGCGACTGCGCGCAGCGGTGCCTCGCGTCGGCCGTTCAGTACGACCGCCGCGCCCTGCCCGGCGAATGCCCGGGCCGCGGCGCGACCGATCCCGGTGCCGGCGCCGGTGATGAGGACGATTCGGTCCTGAAACGGCAGGGGGGAAGCGATGAGAGTGGACATAGCGAGCTCCGGTCGAACAGGCCTCAGTGTGTGTCCCGGCGGTTTGTCGCGGTAGACTCATCCGATAGCATTCAGTAGTGAATGGATTTCAACAATGAACAGCCGCGACCTCACCGACCTCAGTCATTTCGCGGCCATCGTCCGCCACCGCAGCTTCGCTCGCGCCGCGGCGGAGCTCGGGCTCTCGCGTTCCGCGCTCAGCCACGCGATGCGCGGCTTCGAACAACGCCTGGGTGTGCGCTTGTTGAACCGCACCACCCGCAGCGTATCGCCGACCGTCGCCGGGGAGCGGTTGTTGTCTGGGCTGCAGCCGGCGCTCGACGGGATCAGCGAGGCACTGGACGCGGTCAACGCCTTCCGTGGCACACCGAGCGGCAGCCTGCGTTTGAATGTTTCGCGTCTGGCGGCGCTGACCGTGCTGATGCCGGTCCTGCCTCGGTTTCTCCAAGCGCATCCCGACATTGCAATCGAGCTGGCGATCGACGACGCCACCGTGGATATCGTCGCCCGGGGCTTCGATGCCGGGATCCGCTTCAGCGAAACGCTGTCGATGGATATGGTCGCGGTGCGTGTCGGGCCTCCGGTCACGTTTGCCGTGGTCGGCTCGCCCGAATACTTCAAGTGTCGCCCCATTCCACAACGACCGCAGGACCTGATGAGCCATCGGTGCATTCGTTACCGGATGCGGGGCAGCGGCCAAATCTATGCGTGGGAATTCGAGAAGGACGGGGAGGCCGTGTCGGTCGATGTCCGGGGCGATATCACGCTTGATGCGCCCGAGTTCATGATTCGCGCCGCACTCGATGGCCTGGGCTTGGCGTACACCGGTCTTCCTGCGGTCGCCGACTTCATCGCCAGCGGCAGACTGCGCAGGGTGCTGGCCGATTGGAATGGCGGGAGCGATCATTTCTATCTGTACCATCCAAGCCGTCGGCACTTGCCTGCAGCGCTGCGGGCCCTCATCGACACCCTGCGTGTCTAGCCTGTGGCATGGTCTGCATGCCTGCACCGTTGCCTCTGGACACATCCGTTCACATCCCCGCCCCGGCACGGGTCAACCCGCCCATTGCCGCGGCGTTCACCGACGCATGTCCTCACCGGATCCGCCCATGCCCCGCGTCCTGTTCCCCGCATTCGCCCTGACCCTCACGCTTGCCGCCCTGCTCGCCGCGGGGCCGACCCGCGCGGTGCCGATCCACGATTTCTCGCCGGTGGCGGCCGAGATGACGGGCTTCGTCCAGACCAACGGGCTCGACGGCGCCTCGCTGCGGGTCGGCATGGCCGGCAACGTGATCCATCGCCGCGCCTACGGCGGTTACACCACCGACACCCGGGTGCGCATCGCGTCGGCGACCAAATGGCTGTCGGCGCTGACCCTGGCGCGGGTGATCGAGCGCGGACAACTGCGCTGGACCGACACCGTCGGCCAGTTTTTCCCCGACGTCGAACCGGCCAAGCGCGGCATCACCCTCGAACAACTGTTCTCGCATACCAGCGCGTTGCCCGCCGGCGACAGCACCTGCCTGTCCAATCCGCTGTTCACGCTCGCCACCTGCGCCGAACGCATCCTGCAGGAACCACTCATCGGGGAACCGGGCAAGGTCTTCGCCTACGGCGGCAATTCGATGCAGGTCGCCGGGCGCATGGCCGAACTTGCGACGGGACGGTCGTGGGACGACCTGTTCCTGCAGGAAATGGTCGCGCCGCTGGGCCTGACCGCGACCGACTACAGCACGTCCTCCACCGCCGCGGGTTATGTCCGCAATCCCAATCCGCGGATCGCCGGCGGTGCGCGCAGCACGCTCGACGACTACGGCCGGCTGGTGGACATGGTGCTGGCGCGCGGCTGTCTCGACGGCGGTTTCCCGGATCGGTGCGCGTCGCATCGGCGCTTCCTGTCCGCGGCCACGCTCGATGCCATGGCGCGCGACCGCACGATCGGCACGATCACCCTGTCCCGTCCGGCCACGACCACCGGCTTCGGTTACGGCTTCGGCATGTGGATCGAAAACGCCGACGGCATCAACGCGCAGACCGCGCAGCCGATGCTCTCCAGCCCCGGCGCCTTCGGCTTCACCCCCTGGGTGCATACCGCCGGCGGCGTGTCCGGCGTGCTGCTGGTCGAGGATCAGTTGTCGCGGCTCAATGCCGATATCGTCGACATCCGCGCGATGATCGCGGTCGTCACCCGCGACGGCGACGGCCGGCGCGTGCGCATGCCGATGACCCACATGCCGGCAGCGGACCGCGCCGACCGCGCTGCGGCGCCTCGGCGACAGGGGGGTCGCAGCACGATGCCGGTGCGGGTCAACCCGAACGCGGCGCGTTGAGGTCGCCGCGCCGCGCGCGGGCGCGGCGACGCAGCAGGGCCATCGTCGCCAGCGCCAGCGCGGCGACGCCGGCGTGGGCAAGCTTGTTCGATGCGTCGAACACCACGGCCGGCGGCACCCGCCACAGCAGCAGATCCTCGAACGTCGACAGCAGCTCGACCGCGACGAACACGATCGCGACATGCAGCACCGGGCGATGGCGCACGCCTGCGACAAAGCCCAGATACAGCAGGAATCCGACGATCACGATGACCACCACTCTGACCACGCGCGCGTTTTCGGCCGCCTGCGGCAGGGTCTCGCCGTAGAACTGCCACATCATCAGCGTGAGGCCGGAGACGAGGCCGATCAGCGCAGGCGCGACGTACAGCAGACAAATCCACAGCGCGATCCGGCCGGAACGCAGGCGCGGTTCGACCATGGGTTCGGGATCGGCCACTTCGGCGGCGGGAGCGCGGTAGGGATCGTGTTCGTTCATGCGATGGTGCTTCCGGGCATCTCAGCGGGCATTGTCGCGCTCGTAGCGCACTTCTTCCTCGCCCGCCGCACCGACGCAGCACCAGCCGTGCTTTTCGTAGAAGGCGCGGGCGCGGGTGTTCGCACCGGTGGTCAGCCACAGCGTCCGCAACGGCCGGGTGCGGAACCAGTCGAGCATCGCCGCATGCAGGCGCGCGCCGTGGCCGCGGCCCTGCGCATCCGGGTGCACGAACATCGCCCAGACGTTGCCGGTGCCGCCGTGGCCGATCGCGAAACCGACGATCCGCCCCGCGTCCTCGATCACCCAGCCGCGGCCGCTGTCCTCGATCGCGGCGCGCACGTCCTCGTCGTCGATCCGGCCCGGGGTCAGGGTGTTTTCGGTCACCGCATAACGCACCACCCAGATCTCCGGGATGTCGGCAGCCAACGCCTGGCGCAGAAGCACGGACATCGCTACGCCCACGGCAGCAGATGCAGCAGCCCCACGCGCAGCCGCTGCGGGCCGACCGTGCCGGCGACCAGCAACAACAGCGCGCCGGCGCCGCACAGCCAGTACAGGGCGGCATGTCCGCCGGAGCGCCACGCCGCCGCCGCGACCGCGCCCAGCGCGATGCCCAGCAGCACGCAGAGCAGGCGCGCGAACAGATCGATGCGCGGCGGAAGGTCGGCGGCGGCGGCACGCTTCGGGCTCACGCGGCTGCCTCGGGGCTGCTCGGGCCCTGCGCTGTCGATTGGCCGATCCACAGACGGTTGCCGTCGGGATCGTCGATCCGGAATTCGGTCATGCCGTAGAACGTGACCTCCAGTTCCGGCAACGTCAGGCCGTTTTCGCGCGCGCTGCGGTGATAAGCCACGATGTCCTGCGGATACAGATACAGCACCGAGGCGCGCGGCGCGGCCGGATGCTGCAGGCCCGGGCGTGGCGCGATCGACTGGTCCAGCATGATCCTGCAGTCGCCGCAGCGCAGCATCGCCCAGCCCCAGTCGTCGTTGCGATCCTCGACGGCGAAGCCGAGTTTTTCGTAGAACGCGACGCTCGCCGGCAGATGTCGCACCGGCTGCATCGGAATCAGGCGGTCGAGGGTCATGACGATGGTCCGCCATTCGCCTGCGGGATGGGGGCCTTCGGCACACCGGCGCCGGTCGCGGCGACCGCGATCAGCAGCCCGTAACCCAGCACCGGCCCGGCACCGTAGCCGATCAGTGGCGCCGGGGTGAGCCCGGCCAGCGAACAGGCGTACAGCACGGCGTAGTAGATCGCGACCGCGAGCAGCCACGGCGGCCCGCGGCGCGCGAGCAGGACGAGGCTTGCGACGAACGCCAGCGCGCTGGCGGCGACGGCGAGGCCGGCGGGCAGCGAGTGCGCGAATGCGAGCGCGAACACGCCCTCGACATGCGCGACCGGTTCGAGCGGGTCCGGGCGCAGGAACGCCCACACCGTCGCCAGCGCCGGCCCCGCGACCGCCGCCCACGCCCACGCCCACGCCCACGCCTGACGCGCGCGCTGCGCGAGGACCAGCGCCGCAACCGCCGCGCACAGCGCCAGCAGTTGCGGGGCATCCGGCTGCAGCGCCAGCAGGACGCCCGCGACGATCGTCGCCAATGCTGCCGGCGCGCCGACACCGTCGCGCGACAACGCCGCGATCGCGACCAGCAGCGCCGGCAGCAGCAGCGGCGCCATGTACAGCCCCAGGAACCCGAACGAGACCCAACGCTGTGGCCCGGACGAGGGTTCCGCGAGCGTGGCACCGAGACCGATCAGCGCCAGCGCGGCGATCGCGAACGCGGTGCGGCGCCCGCGCGCGAATCGCCCGACCGGTATCCCGACCAGTGCGATGACGGCGGCGAGCACGATCGACACCGCATGCAGCGAGCGGATCGGCGTACCGAGCCCGGCGATCCCGAGGATCGCGAACCCGGCCGCCAGCGGCGGCAACGCGATCAGCGCCAGCGCCAGACGCGAAGGCGGCGAAGCGGGAGGCTCTGCAGATGGGGCGGGTTCGGCGGGGCCGCGGAACGAACGCATGCGCACTCTCGTCGACGGGCCGCACGCGGCGGCATTGCCGCCATCATGCCCGATCGCGCGGCGGGGCTGCAGCGGAGGGCACCGATGCGCCGATACCGCAATGCGCTCGGCGATCGTGCCGCGATCTGCGCCCGGACATGCGCTTCCAGCGCGGCATAGCCCAACGGGGCTTCGGTCGGATAGACCATCGCCTCTGCGGCGATGCCACTGCGACCCAGACGCGCACAGAAC
>JBIJAD010000281.1:0-5353 GCA_044345955.1 Lysobacteraceae bacterium | reverse complement strand
GCCGACGATCGAGTACCCAGTCGATGCGACGGCATGGCCGCATGCTCAGAACGGGGCGACTGCGAAAAAGAAAACGGCCGGGTCGCCCCGGCCGTTTCTGGATCAGACAACGATCGGATACCGATCAGAAGCTGTATTTCACGGTCAACTGCGCGGCCCACTGCGATTCGCCGCGCTCCTGACGGGTGACGAAGTCTTCGACGTTGCCGTCGACGCCGTAGATGTAGCGGCCCTGCGCGTCCAGACCCTGATAGTTGACGAAGCTGCGGGCCAGGCCGCCCTGGGCCTGGAACGCGATTTCGTCGATCCGGCCCCACTTCTTGTTCAGCAGGTTGCCGACGTTGAGCACGTCCAGCGCGACCAGGATCTTGTTGCCTTCGAAGAAGCCCGGGAATTCCTGGCTGATGCGCACGTCGAAGTTGTGGGTCCACGAGGCGAACGAGCTGTTGCGCGGAGCGACGCCGCCGGCGTAGCGGTTCAGGCCGTTGGCGTTGGCGATCCGCCAGAACAGCGCTTCTTCGTCGGCGCCGCTGCCGCTGGCGTTGACATCGCGGAACACCACCTCGTTCGAACCGGCGCGGGTCGGGATGTACATCAGGTCGTTGGTGATGCCGTCGCCGTTGAGGTCGTTGTTGTAGATCCAACTGTAGGGCTTGCCGGCGCGACCTTCGTAGAACAGGCCGACCGTGGTCTTGTTGTCGCCGAAGAACGCATGTTCCCAGGTGAGCTGGCCGACGAAGCGGTCCTTGACCAGGTAGGCGGAGTTCGCGGCGACTTCCTCGTTCGGGTTGAACACCGAGACCGAGTTCCAGTTCGAGTTCGACACCGACGAAGTCAGCGGGCTGACTTCCTTGGCGCGGGTGTAGGAATAGCCCAGACCCCAGCGCCAGTCTTCCATGAAGCGGCCACTCAGCGACACGGTCAGGTTGTCGCCGTTGCCCTTGCCGGTGCGCTCGGCGACCAGCACGTTGGCGAAGCTGGCGTTGCTCAGCGCGCGGTTGCGGAAACCGGTGCAGGTGGCGCCGGTGGTGATCGTCGAACCGTTGGTGTTCCAGCAGTTGATGTTGTAGGCCTGCGGGGTGTAGTACAGATTGCGGCCATCGGTGCCCTGACGGGTCGGGTTGCCGAGGTTCAGGTGACGGTAGTAGATGCCGTCCTTCACTTCGGTACGGATGTACTCGATGCCGGCGACCATGTTCCACCACGGCAGTTCATGCTCGAGGGCAATGTTGGCCTTCCACACCGACGGCTGGCGCAGGTCGCTGGAGAGGAAGTCGACGTTGGCGGCCGGCGTGGAACCGCTGAAGCTGGTCGGCTGGGCGGCGGTGTTGGGCGTGAACAGACCGTCGGTGGTCGGGCAGGCAGCGAAGCCGGCGATGCCGCAACCGATGACGCGGGTGGCGATACCCGTATTGGAGTAAGGGTTGGACAGCCACACGTTCGCGGCGGCGCCTTCGAACAGGCCGAAGCCACCGCGGAGTTGGGTGGCACGCTCGGTATTGAAGGTGTAGTTGAAGCCGAAGCGCGGCTGGAACAGGTTGTTGCCGTCGAGGGTGACGTCGTTGCGCAGGCCGAAACCGCCGGTCGCGCGGGTCACGGTGCCGTTCTGCGGGTTGGTCGAACCGGTCAGGGCACCCGGAACGGTCGCGGCGGCGGCGGCGGCGTTGAAGATCGGGCTTTGGTCCATGCCCTTGCGATCGACGCGGATGCCGAGGGTCAGGGTCAGATTCTCGTTGACCGCCCAGGTGTCCTGCAGGAACAGGCCGAGGTTCTGGTAATCCCAGCGTGCGACGCCGTCGTCGATGGTGAAGCCGGGCGCGCCGACCTGCACCTGATAGCTGGTGGGACGGCCGCGACGGAAGTTTTCGAGCACTGCCGCCTCGTTCTGCGCACGGGTCGCGGTGTTGCAGGTCAGGGCGCCGGCCTGGAACTGGTAGAAGCCGGCGGCGCCGTTGATGCAGGCGAAGGTGTAGTTGCCTCGGGTGTCCTGCAGGAAGGCGTTGTAGACCTCGTTGTCGTCGTAGTCGGCGCCGAACTTGAGGGTGTGATCGCCGATGAACCAGGTGCCCGCCGCGTAGAAGTTCCAGGTCTCGGTGGCGAGATCGTTGAAGTGACGGCTGCGCTCCGTACCGAACACCAGACCGGCGCTGGTGTTGGCCACGGCCGGCGAACCCGGCGGCAGCGCGCCGGCGAAGTTCAGGCGGACCTGCGGCAGGTTCGAATTGTTGATCGGAGTGCTGGCGTAGTCGCGGTACGAGACCTTGAACTCGGTCGAGAAGTTGTCGGTCCAGTCGGAGAACAACTGGCCGACGTAGGTCTCGATCGTCTTCTCCTGGCTGTACCAGTGCGAGCTGAGCGAGATGGCGTTGTTGAAGAAGGTCGGGAAGATCGGATCGCTCTGCTCGGTCTTGCTCCAGCGCAGGCTGGCGCGATGGCGGTCGCCGAGGTTGGCGTCCAGCTTGAACAGCGCATCGGTGACTTCAAGTTCGGAAGCCGAGGCTTCGACCGAGCCGATGTCGACGCTGTAATTGGTGCTGGCGATGTTCTGCGCGCCGGTGATGGCGGTCGGGGTGATCGCGACGTTGGTGCGCGCGCTGCCCAGCGGGCCGAAGGCCGGCGTGCTGCGGCTGCTGTTGAGTTCTTCGTAGGCCGCGAAGAAGAACAGGCGGTCCTTGATCAGCGGGCCGCCGAGGGTGAAGCCGACGGTGTCTTCCTCGAACTCCGGTGCGTCGAAGTAGGCGCCGGTGGTGCGATTGAAGCGGCGGCCGACGCCGCGATCGTCGCGGTAGATGTAGTAGACCGAACCGCGGAAGTCGTTGGTGCCCGACTTGGTGACGGCGTTGATGTTGGCGCCGGTGTAACCCTTCTGGGTCACGTCGTAGTTGGAGATGTTGACCTGCACCGACTGGATGGCGTCGATCGAGATCGGCTGCTTCGCGGTCGGCAGGTTGTTGGCTTCGAGGCCGAAGGTGTCGTTGGTGGCGACGCCGTCGATGGTGATGCTGTTGTAGCGCGAGTTCTGGCCGCCGGCGGAGATTTCGCCGCGCTCCTTGTCGGTCTGCGAGATGCGCGGATCGAAGCGGACGTAGTCCTGCAGATTGCGCTGCACCGAGGCGTAGGTGTCGAGGTCCTGACGGCTGATCGCGGTGCCGGCGCCCATGCGGTCGGCGCCGAACACGCTCGGACCGGCCGAACCGACGACCGCGATGGTCTCCAGCTCGCTGCCGCCGATCGCGATGTCGACCTGCGAGACCTGGTCGAGGGCCAGGTAGACGTCGCTCTCGGTCTGCGAGCCGCTGCCGTCCTTGTTCGCCGTGATGGTGTACGGACCGCCGACGCGCAGGCCGCGCGCACTGTAACGGCCGTTGGCATCGGTGACGACGCGGCTGACCGTGCCCGACTCGGTGTGGACGATGGTCACTTCGGCGCCGGCGAGCGGTTGGCCGTCGGCGCCGAGCACCTGGCCGTTCAGGGCGGCGGTGGTGTTCTGGGCGAAGACCGGAGCCGCGGCGAGAGCGGCGATCAGACCGATCGACAGTTTCGAGAGTCGGAAACGGTTGGAGTGGTTCATTGCACTGGGCCTCGTTGGAGATGACGATGCGTGAGTCGAACGAAAAGATCGCGGACGCTGCGGCGCCGCGATCGGAAGCGGGGGAGGATTGGACCCGCCGCCTGTACAGCCGGGTAGGCTCGGGTTAACCATAGGTTAACACGATAATGGCGGAAGATGACAGGGGAATGACGGTTTCGAAGGACGTAAGCCATTGAAAACATTGGCTGAACGGTCCTCAGAATTCACTTGAATGTCAGTCCGCAAAGGGTTCTTCACCCTACGCCGGCGGAGGGGTGCGCCGATCACGGAACCGGATCGCCGGCAACGCATCGTCCGGCTGCGGGCATGCCGTCCATCGGCAGCCCGCGGATCAGACCGATGTCGGCGCCCAGACCTGGCCGCGATGGTCGGCACCGGCCGCGGACAGCAGATGCACGCAGGCCGGGGCCAGCGCGTCGGCATCGCGCGCGGCGAGGTCGCTGTCATCGACATAGGCCCGGCTGCGCAGCGGAGTGCGCATCGTGCCCGGCGCGAGACCGCAGACGCGGACCGGCGAGTTCGCCAGTTCGGCATGCAGGGTCGACACCAGGGTGGCGAGCGCCGACTGGGCCAACCCGTAACCGCCCCAGAACGCCTGTCCAACAGCGGCATCGCGATCGATCGCGAACACCACGGCGCTGTCGGGCGCCTGTCGCAACAGCGGCAGACAGGCCTGGGTGAGCCACCAGCGCGCGGTCAGATTCACGTGCAGGGCGCGGGCGAACGTGCCGGGGTCGGTGTGTTCGAGCGGCGTGAGGCCCGGGAAATCGGCGGCGCAGTGCAGGATGCCGTCGAGGCGGCCCGGCCCGGAGGCGATGCGCTCTGCCATCTCGGCATAATCGACCGGGGTGGCGCCTTCGAGATCGAGCGGATACAGCAGCGCTTCGTCGCCGTCGCGGACGATCGCATCGTGCACCCGGTTGAGTTTCGGCACCTTGCGTCCGAGCAGGATCACGCTGGCGCCGGCAGCGGCCGCGGCCAGCGCGGCGGCACGCCCGAGCGCGCCGTGCGCACCGACGACGAGGACGACGCGACCTTCGAGCGGACGCGCGGCCGGCGTCGCGGACACGGCAGCGGACATCAGGCCTTCTGCGCCTCGGCGATCATGCGCGCCAGTTCGCCCGACTCGTACAGCTCGAGGGTGATGTCGCAACCGCCGATCAGCTCGCCATTGATGAACAACTGCGGGAAGGTCGGCCAGTTGGAATAACGCGGCAGATTGGCGCGAACTTCAGGGTCTTCCAGCACGTTGATGCTGTGGAACTCCGCGGCGCCGGCGGCCTTGAGGGCCTGTGAGGTGCGGCTGGAGAAGCCGCACATCGGGAACTGCGGCGTACCTTTCATGAACAATACGATCGGATGCGACTCGATCTCGGACTGGATGCGCTGCATCACCGGCATGGGGATGTCTCCTCGGAGGGCCGTCGCGTCGGGCGCCGGCGGGTGTGGGGTTACAATCGCGCATTGTAATGCCTCGGGCGGTCGCGGGCTTGTGTCCGGGCAGCGCCGCCCCCATCCCCGTGCGGCCGACCGCTTCAGGCAAGCCCATTCAAGACAGGTCCGTCCCAGGATCCCAGCCCTTCCCGACAGCAAGGAACCCTCATGGCCATCGAACTGCCCGCCCTGCCCTACGACCGCACCGCCCTGGAACCGCACATCTCGGCCGAGACCATCGATTTCCACTACGGCAAGCATCATCAGGCCTACGTGACCAATCTGAACAACATGATCGCGGGCACCGAGTTCGCCGACATGTCGCTG
>JBIJAD010000279.1:0-5401 GCA_044345955.1 Lysobacteraceae bacterium | reverse complement strand
CTCCTTGGCGTCCGGCAGCGGCTCCTTGCGGCTGGTAATGACCGGCCAGGCCGCCGACAGCTCGCGGTTGAGGGCAACAAAGCCTTCCTGACCGGCCGGCACGTCGTCTTCGGGGTAGATCGCGTTGATCGGGCACTCCGGCTCGCACAGCGTGCAGTCGATGCACTCGTCCGGGTCGATCACCAGGAAATTCGGCCCCTCGTGGAAACAGTCGACCGGACACACCTCGACGCAGTCGGTGTATTTGCACTTGATGCAGTTTTCGGTGACGACGAAGGGCATGGACCGGACCCGGGCAACGATGGACCGCTAGTGTAGAACGAGGCGGCCGGGAGGCGAAGCGGGGCGGGCGGGCGGCGGCGATCCGGCGCCTCCGCGCCACGAAAAAGAAAAAGCCCACGCTCGCGCGTGGGCTCTTGTTTGGCGCTCCCTACGGGATTCGAACCCGTGTTTTAGCCTTGAGAGGGCCACGTCCTAGGCCTCTAGACGAAGGGAGCATGAAGCGGAATCGGGGGTGCCGGTGCCTGTGTCGAGGGTCCGCGGCCGCTGTGCCGGGCCGGGTGGGCCGGGGCCGAACGGTCGAGGCCGACAGGCTGCTAGTATAGCCGGTCCCCCGACGACTTCGCCAACCTTGCCCAGACCGCCGTCCAACGTCCCGTGTCGATGACCGAACCTACTTTCCCGCAGGCCGAGCCGCGCACCATTCCCCGGGACCAGCACGCCATTTCGCGCAAGGACATCAGTCCCAGCGCACTGCGGGTGCTGTATCGACTGCATGAGTCCGGCTTCGCGGCCTATCTCGTCGGCGGCGCGGTCCGCGACCTGCTGCTGGGCGAGCATCCCAAGGATTTCGACATCGCGACCGACGCCACGCCCGAGCAGGTCAAGCAACTGTTCCGCAACTGCCGGCTGATCGGCCGCCGTTTCCGGCTCGCGCACGTGGTCTACGGCCGCGAGATCATCGAGGTCGCCACCTTCCGCGCCAACAGCGACGACGGCAGCGGCGATCGCGAGACCGACGAGGACGGGCGGGTGCTGCGCGACAACGTCTACGGCTCGATCGAGGACGACGCGGTCCGCCGCGATTTCACCGCCAACGCGCTCTACTACGCGATCGCCGATTTCTCGGTACGCGACTACTGCGGCGGTTTCGAGGATGTGCGCAACCGCGTGCTCAAGCTGATCGGCGATCCCGAGACCCGCTATCGCGAGGACCCGGTGCGCATGCTGCGCGCAGTGCGGCTGGCCGCGAAGCTGGGGTTCACGATCGATCCGGGCAGCGCCGAACCGATCCCGCGGCTGGCGCCGCTGCTGCGCGAGGCCTCGTCGGCGCGGCTGTTCGAGGAATGCCTGAAGTTGTTCCTTTCCGGCCATGCCGAAGCCAGTTTTCTCGGCCTCGAAGCCCACGGTCTGCTGCCTTCGCTGATGCCCGAAACCGCGGTCGCGCTGGCCGCGAATCGCAGCGGTGCGCTGCGGCGGATGCTGATCGCCGGCCTGCGCGCCACCGATGCGCGGATCGCCGCCGACGAACCGGTCTCGCCCGCGTTCCTGTTCGCGCTGCTGCTGTGGCCGGCGTACTGCCGCAATCTGGCCTTGCTGCAGGCGCAGGGCATGCACGCGGCAGAGGCCGAACGCCGCGCCGCCGACCGCGTCACCCTGCATCAGGTCGATACGGTCGCGCTGCCGCGCCGGTTTTCGCTGCCGATGCAGGAGATCTGGCTGCTGCAGTCGCGTTTCTCGCAGCGCCAGCGCAAGCGCGTGTTGCGCCTCCTGGCGCAGCCCCGATTCCGCGCCGCCTTCGATTTCCTGCAACTGCGGCAGGTCGCATCCGACAGCCACGCCGCCGACATCGCGTTCTGGGCCGATGCCCAGCGCGATCCGGACCACGCGCTCGCGCTCGCGCCCGCCCACGCACTGCCGGGCGAGGATGATGCGTCGGTCGACGGCCCGCGCGGTCCGCGCCGGCGCCGGCGCCGCCGCGCCGCTGCGATCGGCCACTGATCGCGCCCCGGAGCCTGCCGATGTCCCCTCGTCGTCGCGAGCCTGTGCTCGCCTGTATCGGTCTGGGCGGCAATGTCGGCGACAGCGCCGCGCAACTGCGTGCGGCAGTGCATCGCCTGATGACCGTGCCGCGCAGCCGTTTCCTCGGCGTGTCGCGCTTCTATCGCACGCCCGCGTGGGGCATGCAGGATCAGCCCGATTTCGTCAACGCGGCGGTCGCGCTGGAGACCGCGCTCGCGCCGCGCGCCCTGCTCGACGAACTGCTGGCGATCGAGCGCGAGTTCGGCCGCCGACGCGCCGAGGACGGCAGCGACCGCTGGGGGCCGCGCACGCTGGACCTCGATCTGCTGCTGTACGGCGATGCGGTGGTGGACGAACCCGGCCTGCGGGTGCCGCACCCGCATCTGCATCAGCGCGCGTTCGCGCTCGCGCCGCTGCTGGATCTGGCCGCGGATTTCGAGATTCCCGGCCACGGCAGCGCCCGCAGCGCGCTGGCCCAGGTCGACAACGCGGGGATCGTGCCCTTGGTCGTGTCCTTGGTGGAACGCTGAGATGAGTCGTCGGCCAGCGGCAACCTGCTAGGCTAGGCGCCCCGCCGCTCCACGCCGACAGCGCATGGCACTCCCCGAAGACAAGCCCTGGACCGTTCCCGCTCTGGCCGAGGCCAAACGCGAGGGTCGTCGGCTGGCCATGCTGACCGCCTACGACGCGGTGTTCGCGCGCGTGTTCGACCGCAACGGCGTCGATCTGATCCTGGTCGGCGATTCGTTGGGCATGGTGGTCAAGGGCCACGACTCGACCCTGCCGGTGACGGTCGACGATATCGCCTATCACACCGCCGCGGTCGCCACGCATCTGCGTCGCGCACTGCTGATCGCCGATCTGCCGTTCCAGGCCGACGCCACGCCCGAACGCGCGCTGGACGCCGCGACCCGGCTGCTGCAGGCGGGCGCGCAGATGGTCAAGCTCGAAGGCGCCGGCCCGCACAAGCTCGATGCGATCCGCTTCCTGGTCGAACGCGAGATTCCGGTCGCCGGGCATCTCGGGCTCACCCCGCAGTCGGTGCTGCGCTTCGGCGGATTCAAGGTGCAGGGCCGCGAAGAACGCGCCGCGGCGAAATTGCGCGAGGATGCGCGGGCGGTGGCCGACGCCGGCGCCTCGCTGCTGGTGCTCGAATGCATGCCGTCCGCGCTGGCGCAGACGGTGACCGCGGCCAGCCCGATTCCGACCATCGGCATCGGCGCCGGTCCGCACTGCGACGGCCAGGTGCTGGTCTTGCATGATGTCCTCGGCCTCGACGGCGGCCACCGCCGGCCCAAGTTCGTCAAGGACTTCCTCGAACAGGGCGGCTCGGTCGCCGGCGCAGTGCAGGCCTATTGCGCCGCGGTGCGCGACGGCAGTTTCCCGGATGCGGAGCACGCCTACCAATGACACTGTCCCGCGTCCTGCGTTCGCTGTGTCTCGCGCTGAGCGTGTGCGTTGCGGGCGTCGTGTTCGCCGGACCGCCTGCCGCTGCGCCGCCCGCCGCCGGCCCCGCGCCGATCGCGGTGGTGACCGGCGGCGATGCCGATCTCGATGCTTGCCCCACCTGGGCGCAGGTGACCGGTCTCGACCCGGCGGGCGACGGATTCCTCGCCGTGCGCGCGGGCCCTGGCGTGGATCACGCCGAACTCGACCGGCTCGCAGAGGGCAGGGGTCTGTTCGTCTGCGTCGGCACCGGCGACGGTCGCTGGTTGGGCGTGGTCTATCCGCGCCCGGGCCAGGATCAGGCCGACTGTGGCGTCTCCTCCCCGCGCGCCGTCGCTGCGCCCTATCGGGGCGACTGCGCCTCCGGCTGGGTCGCGGCGCGCTGGGTGAAACCGCTCGCCGGCTGAGGCGGGACTCCTTCGACGAAACGGACCCATGATCGAAACCATCACCGAACTGCGCCATCTGCGCGAGCGCATCCTCGGCTGGCGCCGCGAGGGCCTGCGCATCGGCTTCGTGCCGACCATGGGCAATCTGCATGCCGGCCACTATTCGCTGGTCGCGCTCGCGCGGCAGCACGCCGACCGCATCATTTCCAGCGTGTTCGTGAATCCGACCCAGTTCGGCCCGAACGAGGATTTCACCCGCTATCCGCGCACGCCCGAAGCCGACACCAGCGGCCTGGAAGCCGCCGGCTGCGACGCGTTGTGGCTGCCGACGGTGGAATCGATGTATCCCTTCGGCGTCGATCTCGCGGTGCGCATGCGCGTGCCGGGCGTGGCCGACGTGCTCGAAGGCGATCATCGCCCCGGACATTTCGACGGCGTCTGCACCGTGGTCGCGCGCCTGTTCAATCAGGTGCAGCCGGATGTCGCCGCGTTCGGCAAGAAGGACTTCCAGCAACTCGCGGTGATCCAGCAGATGGTCACCGACCTGGCCTATCCGCTGACCCTGCTGCGCGGCGAGATCGTGCGCGAGCCGGATGGGCTTGCGATGAGCTCGCGCAACCAGTATCTCTCCGGCGCCGATCGCGCCACCGCCGCCGAGATCCACCGCACCCTGCAGTTCATGCGCGAGCGCCTTTGCGCCGGCGAGGCGCGGACTGTGGTCGAGGCCGAAGCGACCCTGCGTCTGGTGCGGGCCGGATTCACGGTGGATTACACCGCGATCCGCGCGCCCGATCTCGCCGAACCCGAGGCGGGGCCGGGGCAGCGGGTAGCGCTGATCGCCGCGCGGCTGGGCCGCACCCGGCTGATCGACAATCTGGAGTTCGAGGTGGGCTGAAAGCCCGGGGAGGCGCCGAAGCGCGCCATGCCCCGCACTGGCGACGTTTGCATCGGAACGCGCCGACCCCATCTGGCAAGATGCAAGATGCAGGTTTCCCCCGCACCTCCACGGCCCGCCCGCATGCCCCAGCCCGTCAGCTTCGATTTCGACACGCTGCAGTCGCACGCCGAACGCCTGCGACAGACGCCGATCGCGCGCCTGATCGCCGAGGACCTGGAGCGGCCGCAGGCGTTCGCCCTGCGCGCCGGCCCGCTCTACGCCAGCTTCGCCCGCCAGCACTACGACCGCGCCGCGCTCGATGCGCTGTTCGCGCTCGGCGAACGCGCCGATCTCGCCGGCGCGCTGCGCCGCTTGTTCGACGGCCATCCGGTCAACGTCACCGAAGGCCGCGCCGCGCTGCACACCGCGCTGCGCAGCGAACTGTCCGCGCATCCGGTCGCGCGCGAGG
This sequence comes from Lysobacteraceae bacterium, assembly GCA_044345955.1. GTDB lineage: Bacteria > Pseudomonadota > Gammaproteobacteria > Xanthomonadales > Xanthomonadaceae > Lysobacter_I. The sequence goes on along the minus strand of JBIJAD010000279.1, from coordinate 198 downwards.
CCTCGGCGCAGGCGCGCGCGGCGCGCGCGCGCATGGCCGCGCTGGTCGCGCAGGTGCGTGCCGAAGGCATCACCGATGTGGTCAGCGTCGGCATCGGCGGTTCCGATCTCGGTCCGCGTCTCGTCGCCGATGCGCTGGCCGGCGCCGACGGCCCGCGCGTGCATTTCGTTTCGAATGTCGACGGCAACGCGGTGCGTC
>JBIJAD010000278.1:0-5405 GCA_044345955.1 Lysobacteraceae bacterium | reverse complement strand
AGATCTGGTCGGCCTTCTGGTTCTTGCTGGAGACGAACACCACCGGGATGTTCTTCGTGTCGGCGTTGGCCTGCAGTTGGCGGCAGGCCTCGTAGCCGTCCATGTCCGGCATGATGATGTCCAGGAAGATCACCGTCGGCTTCTCGCTCGCGGCCTTCTGCACGGCTTCGGCGCCGTTGGAAGCGGTGACCGAGTGCCAGCCGGCGTCGGTGAGGATGCTGCGCAGATTGGCGAGTTCGGCGGCCGAATCGTCGCAGATGAGTGCCTTGGGCATGGGATGGCTCCTTGTGGTGGTGGTGAACGACCTGGCGCGACCGGTGCGCGCGGATCGCGGATCAGGTGCGGTAGCCGCGCGCGATCATCTGCGCGCGGTCGTTGCGGAAGGCCTTCATCAGTGCCTTGTCGACCGCCTGACTGAAGGTGTCCCATGTGATCGGCTTGACCAGATAGCTGTCGCAGCCGGAGAGCGCGCCGCGGGCGCGATCGAACGGCGAGGAGCGGCTGGTCAGCATCAGCACCGGCATCATCCGCAGATAGCTGTTGTGCTTGATCTTGCGGCACAGCTCGTAGCCGTCGGTGCCGGGCATGACCACGTCGAGGAAGGCGAGGGTGTAGTTGCGGTGTTCGAGCAGTTGCATCGCGGCTTCGGCACTGTCTGCCAGATCGGAGGCGATACCGACCCGGGCCAGCGCCTGGCGCATCTGCTCGCGCACGGTCAGGCTGTCGTCGACCACCAGCGCGGTCAGCGGCTGAGGCTCGCCGGCGCGGCCTTCGACGAAGGCGGCTTCGGGCGCGGGCGCAGCTCCGGTCTGGGGTTGGGGCGAGGGCGCCGCGGCATTCGGGTGCGAGGCGACCTTGTTGCCGACGAATTCGTGCTCGGCCAGGTCCTCCAGGACCCGCATCACGTTGAGGAACAGCGACTTGCGCTCGATCCGGTAGCGGGTGTCCCCGGCCATGCCGTGATCGGAGATGGTCACCGAGATCAGCCCGGGATGGCGCTGCAGCAGCTCCTGATACAGCTCCAGCGACAGCGGCGAAGCCGCATCGACGATCGCCACCCGCGGATCGACACTGTTCTCGGCCTGGGCTGCATGGAAGGCGTGGCGTCCGGCGCCGGCCCGGTTGATGACGATCTCCAGCAGCCGGGAGTCCCGGGCGGTCAGTCCGCACAATGCGATGGAATGGCTCATGGTGGCCTCGTGGTGGTCGATCCGGGCCGGGATGGGAAGGCGCGGACCGTGATGGGCAGACACCAAAGCAAGATCGATGCCAGATTTTCAACACCCTGCTCATCGCCACGCGACGGGCCCGTCCGGCGCCGGCACGGGTCTTGCTGGACAGGGTGCGGTTGGCCCCATGGGGTTAAATATGGGTTAATCTCGGGCCGATGCAGCCATAGGCGGCATCCGCTCTCCCCCCCCGATATCCCCAACATTCCACCTGCTACGAGAGGAGGTTCTTGTGCGTAAACACCTGATTTCGCTTGCCCTGCTGGCCATGATGCCGCTGGCGGCCCAGGCCCAGGACGAAGACGATTCCGGCTTCAACTGGAATGCCGCCGCGACGTCCGAATACATGTTCCGCGGTATTTCCCAGACCGACGACAAGCCCGCGATCCAGGCCGGCGCCGGTTACAGTTGGTCCAACGGCCTCTATGTCGGCGCCTGGGCGTCGAACGTGGAGTTCAACGAAGGCACCGACGCCGAGATCGACACGTTCATCGGCTGGAACGGCGACCTGTCCGACAACGCCAATCTGGACGTGCAGTTGGTCCGCTACAACTACGTCGGCGAGCCGGACGGCGTGGATTACGCCTACAACGAGCTGATCGGCAAGCTGACCCTGGCCGAGAACTATTCGCTGACCCTCGGCTACACCAACGACTATCTGGCCAGCGACACCGACAGCTTCTACTTCGGCGCCGGCGGCAGTTGGGAAGTCGGCAAGGGCTACAACATCACCGCCGGTCTGGGCTACACCACGATCGACGACGATCTGGCCAGCGAGGACGGTTATCTCGACTATTCGGTCGGCGTGAACCGCGATTTCGGCCCGGTCAACATCGGTCTGAGCTACGTCGGCACCGACAACAACGGCGAGGATCTGTTCGGCGAGGACAACGCCGAGGAGAAGTTCGTCCTGACCTTCTCGGTCGGCGGCTGATTCCAGGCCATCGAGCGAACGAAAAGGGCGCCCTTCGGGGCGCCCTTTTTTTGTTGCGCTGCAGCAAGTTTCGGCCTTGCTGCAGCGCGGTATCGATCTGGTCAATCGCCAATGCCGAATACGCGCATCGCGTCAATGACTACGTATTCATCCGGCGCAATGTGACGCATTTTATCCGGGAGATCGGCGGCCTCGCCCGGGCTCAGTTCCAGCTCAGCACGACCTTGCCCGACTTGCCCGATTCCATCAGTTCGAAACCGGTCTGGAACTCGTCGATCGGCAACTGGTGGGTCAGCACCTTTTGCAGCGGGAAGCCCGAGAGCACCAGTTGCGTCATCTTGTACCAGGTCTCGTACATGCGCCGGCCGTAGATGCCCTGCACCGTGAGGCCCTTGAAGATGATCTTGTCCCAATCCACGCCGGCGCCCTTGGGCAGGATGCCGAGCATCGCGATCTTGCCGCCGTGGTACATGCAGTCGAGCATGTCGTTGAACGCGCGCGGGTTGCCGCTCATCTCCAGGCCCACGTCGAAACCTTCCATGTGCAGGTCGGCCATGACGTCCTTGACCGAGTGCTTGCTGACGTTGACCACCCGGGTCGCGCCCATGTCCGCGGCCAGCTTGAGTCGGAAGTCGTTGACGTCGGTGACGACGACATTGCGCGCGCCGATGTGCTTGCAGATGCCGGCGGCGATGATCCCGATCGGGCCGGCGCCGGTGATCAGCACGTCCTCGCCGACCACGTCGAACTCCAGCGCGCAGTGGGCGGCGTTGCCGTAGGGGTCGAAGAAGGCGGCCAGTTCGCTGGGGATCTGATCGGGGATCGGCCACAGGTTGCTGGCCGGCATCACGATGTACTCGGCGAAGGCGCCGTTGCGGTTGACGCCGATGCCGACGGTGTTCGGACACAGATGCGGGCGGCCGGCGCGGCAGTTGCGGCAGTGGCCGCTGACGATGTGGCCTTCGGCCGAGACCCGCTGGCCGAGGCGGTAGCCGGTGACGCCGGGGCCCAGTTCGACCACCCGGCCGACGAACTCGTGGCCGATCACCAGGCCGGGCTTCACCGTGCGCTGGCTCCACTCGTCCCACAGATAGATGTGCAGGTCGGTGCCGCAGATCGCCGTCTTTTCCAGCTTGATGAGCACCTCGTTCGGCCCCGGGGCGGGCACCGGCACCTGTTCCATCCAGATGCCCTTCGCGGCTTCGCGCTTCACCAGCGCCTTCATCATCGTCGCGGCCATGGTTCGCCCATCGTTGCGTCGGTCGGGGCGCGGATTATACGCCGCGGCGCCGGCGCTCCTGCCCCGCGCCGGCGCCCGCGGGCCATGCCGCAGCGTATGGCAGCGGGGCTGCGCCGACGCTTTGCGACGGCCATGGCCTAGGCGTGACCATCGACAGGTCAGGCGCCGCCGGGGAGCGGCTACACTCGGGTTCTTTTCCCTCCGTTCGAGAGTCCCATGCCCCGCCACGGAAGCTCCCCGCGTCTCTTCGCCGTCGCCGCGACCCTGACCGTCGCCGCCGGCGTCATCTCGCCCGCATCGATTCCCGCCGCCCGTGCCGCCGAGGGCATGTGGGTGCCGCAGCAGTTGCCCGAGATCGCCGGCCCGCTGCGCAAGGCCGGGTTGCGGCTCGATCCGAAACAGCTCAGCAACCTGACCGGCGACCCGCTGGGCGCGGTGGTCTCGCTGGGCGGCTGCACCGCCAGCTTCGTTTCGCCGCAGGGCCTGGTCGCGACCAACCACCACTGCGCCTACGGTGCGATCCAGCTCAATTCGACGCCGGCGCGCAATCTGATCAAGGACGGCTTCAATGCCGCCACCCAGGCCGAAGAACTCAGCGCCGGCCCGAACGCGCGGGTCTTCGTGCTCGACCGGATCGACGATGTCACCGCGCAGGTCCGCGCCGCGATCGCCGCCGCGCCCGACGCGATGGCCCGCAGTCAGGCGCGCGACGCGATCGAGAAGCGCCTGATCGCCGAATGCGAAGCGGTCGAGGGCTATCGCTGCCGCCTGTTCAGTTTCTCCGGCGGCAGCGTCTACCGGCTGTTCCGCAATCTCGAAATCCGCGACGTGCGCCTGACCTACGCGCCCCCGGGCAGTGTCGGCAACTACGGCGGCGAGATCGACAACTGGATGTGGCCGCGCCACACCGGCGATTTCGCGTTCTATCGCGCCTACGTCGGCCGCGACGGCCGCCCGGCCGCGTATTCGCCCGACAACGTGCCGTATCGCCCGAAACACTGGCTGAAGATTGCCGACAAGCCGCTGGCCGCCGGCGACTTCGTGATGGTCGCGGGCTATCCCGGCAGTACCAACCGTTATGCGCTGGCCGAGGAATTCGACGATACGGCAGACTGGACCTACCCGGTCGTCAGCCGCCACAACAAGGCGATGGTCGCGCTGCTGGATGCCGAGGGCCGCAAGGACCCGGACATCGCGGTGAAGTACGCCAGCATCCGGCAGGGCTGGGAGAACACGCTGAAGAACTACGACGGCCAGCTCGAAGGTTTCGAGCGGATCGGTGCGGCCGGGATCAAGCAGAAGGAAGAGGAAGCGGTACTGGCCTGGTTGCGCAAGCGCGGCAAGGACGGGCGTCCGGCGCTGGAGGCCTACGACACGCTGCGCGCGCTCAATACCCAGGCGCGCGCCACCCGCGAACGCGATCTGGTGCTTTCGCGCCTCGGCAGCAACGGCGTGCTCTGGACCGCGATCCAGCTCTACCGGGCGTCGATCGAACGCGAGAAACCCGATGCCGAACGCGAGCCCGGCTATCAGCAGCGCGATCTGCCGTCGCTCGAAGGCGCGATGCGGCAGATGGAGCGCCGCTATCACCCGACGATGGATCGCGAGATGACCCGCTACTGGCTCAACGAGTACGTGCGTCTGCCCGCCGAACAGCGCCTGCAGACCCTCGACGGCTGGCTCAAGGGCAGCGACGAGAAGGCGATCGCGGCTGCGCTGCGCAACATCGGCGGTACGAAACTCGGCAATACCGACGAGCGCCTGCGCTGGCTCAAGGCCGACCGCAAGGAGTTCGAGCGCAGCAAGGACCCGGCGATCCGTTACGCGGTGGCGATCATGCCCTCGCTGCTGAAGATCGAGCAGGCGCGCAAGATGCGCGCCGGCGACAGCATGGTCGCGCGCCCGCTGTTCCTGCAGGCAGTGGCCGACTATCGCAAGAGCCGCGGCCAGGCGGTCTATCCCGACGCCAATGGTTCGCTGCGCATCACCTTCGGCAACGTCA
>JBIJAD010000277.1:0-5415 GCA_044345955.1 Lysobacteraceae bacterium | reverse complement strand
CGCATAGGCGAGCATGAGGCTCTCGTCGCTGACCTCGGCCACATCGTTCATGCGGATCAGGGTAAGCGTTGCGGCGGTTGCCGTGAAGCCCGTCGCGGTTCGCCCGGCGTGGCGAGGGGCGCTGTGCGCGGAGACGACACGGGCGGGGGCGGCGAGAGCATGCATGGCGGTGCACCGGGCCTGCGGCGACGGCGGCGCGCGCCGCCGTCGCCGTCGGGCTCAGTCGGCGACCATCCCGACCTGCGCCGTGTCGCCGGCGGTGATCCGGCGCGCGTCGTCGATCAACGAGACGAACTCGGCGCGCTGCTTCCACGGGTCCGCGCCCATCGCGCCGCTGGCGCCGCGGGCGTAGGCGGCGATGTCGGTCCAGCTCCAACCGTCGAGGTTCTTGCCGCCGCGCAGGGCATCGGCGTAGGCGGCGATCGCCGCGGCGAAACGCAGCGAGGGACTCGGCGCATGCCGGCGCGGCTCGTGCGGGCGGGCGATCGGCGTTTCGATCAGACGGCTGCTGTCTTCGCCCGGGCGCTTGTAGCGCAGGCGCAGATGCGCCAGCTCGCCGGACACCGGCCCGTTCTTCGACTCGGGCGTCGCGTAGCGCAGCGCCGGCAGTCGATCGGCGCCGGAACCGACCAGGGTCAGCTCGTACAGCGCGGTCACTTCATGACCGGCGCCGATGTCGCCGGCGTCGACCCGGTCGTTGGCGAAGTCCTCGCGCCGCAGCATGCGGTTTTCGTAGCCGATCAGACGGTATTCGGCGACCTGCGCGGGATTGAATTCGATCTGGATCTTCACGTCCTTCGCGATCGTCAGCAGGGTCGACTGCATCTCCTGCACCAGCACCTTGCGCGCTTCCTGCAGAGTGTCGATGTAGGCGTGATTTCCGTCGCCGACGTCGGCCAGACGTTCGGCCATCGCATCGTTGTAATTGCCGGTGCCGAAGCCGAGCGTGGTCAGCGCGATGCCGTGTCTGCGCTGGTCGCCGACCAGCGTTTCCAGCGCCTTCTGGTCGGTGGTGCCGACGTTGAAATCGCCGTCGGTGGCCAGGATCACGCGGTTGACGCCGTTCTTCACGAACGACTGCTTCGCCATCGCGTAGGCGAGTTGGATGCCCGCGCCGCCGTTGGTGCTGCCGCCGGCTTCGAGCCGGTCGAGCGCGGCGAGGATCTTGTCTTTTTCGCTGCCGGGCGTGGGTTCCAGCACCAGCCCCGCGGAACCGGCGTAGACCACCATCGTCACCCGATCCTGTGGCCGCAGTTGTTCGACCAGTTGCGCGAACGACTGCTTCAGCAGCGGCAGCTTGTCCTCGCTCTGCATCGAGCCCGAGGTGTCGATCAGGAACACCAGATTCGCCGGCGGCAGTTCGGCCTTGGGCACGTCGTAGCCCTTGATGCCGATCATCAGCAGTTGGCGCTTGCCGTTCCACGGGGCCGGCGCGAGTTCGGTGGTGACCCGGAACGGCGTCGACAGCGAAGACGGACCGGCATGGCCGTAGTCGAAGTAGTTGATCATCTCCTCCGCGCGCACCGCATCGGCCGGCGGACGCGCGCCCTGGCGGAGCATCCGCCGCACATTGCTGTAGCTGCCGGTATCGACGTCGATCGAGAAGGTGGACACCGGCTCCTCGGCGACGCGCTTGACCGGATTGTCGTCGCGCTCGGCGTATTTTTCGGTGTTCTCGATCTGCGGCATCGGTTCGGCGAAGATCGCGAGCCCTGCGCTCGGGGCTGGCGGAGGCGGCGGTGCCGCGGGTGCCGGGACGGCCTGATGCAGGTTGCCGGCGACCGCGCTCCGGCGTTCCTGGCTGCGGGCGACCCGACTGCCGGTGACTTCGACCTTGTCGAGTTCGGCCTTCGCCTCGGCCTCGCTCGGCGCCGCGGCCGCATCGCGGGCAGGGGGCACTTGCTGTTCGGACGGGGCTTGGGCCACGTTGGCGCTGCGGTGGCAGCCGGCCAGCGCCAGCGCGCAGAGCACGGCGGCGGCGAGGGTGCGGGTCGGGAAGTTGCGGGAGGAGGAGCGGCGGGACGACGGCGGATCGGTGCGGCGCATGGCGGTTCTCCGTGAGAGGGCAGACCGGCAAACGCCTCAGGCGCGGGAACGGGGTTGCGGCGATGCACCGGGCCTCGAATGTCGGAACGGGGCTGTCGCCATGGCGATGCGGTGCCGCAAACGACACGGGCGGCCTGCGCCGCCCGTGTCCTGCGTCCGACCGGCGCGCACATCGCGCGACGGCCCATGTCGCGGTCAGAACCGGAAATCCACCTTGCCGTAGTAATACGCGCCGTTGATGCCGAACGGCAGCGTTTCCCAGCCGTAGGTGAAGCCGAGCTGCGGGAACGGGAAGGCGTTGACCGGATCCCACTTGTCCGGATAGGTGTCGAAGATGTTGTTGCCGCCGATGCTGATGCGCAGCTTGTCGGTGACATTCCAGCCGATCGCGGCGTCGAACAGGGTCTGGCCGTCCCAGGTCTGCTTGAAGCCCGGGGTGAAGCCTTCGCCGGCGACCTTTCCGTAGTAGTTCGCGCGCAGGGTCCAGTCCCAGCCGCCGCGCGCCCATACCGCCTGGAACACGTGGCGCTGGCCTGGCTGACCTTCCTCGACCAGGGTCACCTGGCTGTCGTCGAACAACTGCTCCGGCGAGAGGATCGCCGACTGCGAGCGGCGGCTCTTCACCTCGGTGTCGTTCCAGTGCAGCAGCGCGGTCAGATCCAGCGTGCCGCCGCCGACTTCGTTGCTGTACTCGGCGACCACGTCCAGGCCGGTGGTGCGGGTGTCGATCGCGTTGGTGAAGAACTGCGCCTGGGCGACGCCGAACGGCGCCAGGATCGCGCGGATCGGGCAGTTGGTGTTGGTCGGCGTGCAGGGCAGGGCATCGTTGCCGATCACCTCCGGCGCGATGTTGCTGGAGAAGATGATGCGGTCGTCGATGTCGATCCGGAACAGGTCGACGGTGAGGCTGAAGCGATCGTTCGGACGCCAGCTCATGCCGACCGCGGCGCTGACCGATTCCTCTTCCTTCAGCGGCTCGATGCCGAAGGCGCGGGTGACGGCGCTGTTCTGGCGTGCGGTGAGCGTGTCGGCGAGCAGACCGGTGCTCGGGTCGATGTTGGTCGAGCGCTGGCTGTAGAACAACTGCTGCACGCCGGGCGCGCGGAAGCCGGTGGAGACCGTGCCGCGCAGGGCGAAGGTGTCGGTGAAGTCGTAGCGCAGCGACAGCTTGCCGGTGGCGGTGCTGCCGAAGTCGGAGTAGTCCTCGAAGCGGACCGCGCCGCCGACCAGGAACTTGCCGCCGAAGCGGGTTTCGGCGTCGGCGTACAGCGCGTAGTTGTGGCGGCCGTCGTCCACTTCCTCGTTCGGCGAGAAGCCGGGGAAGCCCTGGATGCCTGGCGCGGCGAAGCCGCCGTTCTGGTTGAGGATCACGATCGCCGGGTTGTTGGTGCGGCCGTAGGTGTAGGACACCGGGTCGCCGGCCTCGATCGCGTAGTTCTCGCGGCGGTATTCGCCGCCGACGGCGAGGCTGAGCGGTTCGCTGCCGCCGAAGTCCAGGGTGCCGCGGAAATCGAGATTGACCGTGGTCTGGTCGAACTTCAGGGTGCCGGTGTCGGCGGAGGTCGGCGACTGGTTGAAGCGCGGGCCGGCGGGGTTGGCCGGATTGATCGGCTCGTACCACCAACTGACGTTGACCGAATTGCGCTCGTGGAAACCGAACTTGCTGCGGCCGTGGTTGAGCGAGACGTCCCAGTCCCAGGTGTCGCCGATCTGCGCGCGGTAGCCGACCGCGACCGAGGCGTCGTCGACGGTGGTGATGATGTTCGGCAGGAAGCCGTCGGGATACAGCGCGGGCACGGTGCGGCCGTCGCCGGCGCTGCGGAAGAAGCCGTAGGAGCTGCCTTCGCGGCGCGAGAGACCGCCGAACCAGTACAGCTCGCCGCCGCCGAGGCCGACCGCGCCGTTGAGCCACAGGTAGGCGTCCTGGGCGTCGGCGTCGCCGATGCGCTGGGTCACGCGGGGCGGGCTGACGCGCAGGCTGTCGGGGCCGGCGCGGTTGGTTTCGCCGCGATCGCGGTATTCGGCGGTGAGATTGATGTAGCCGTCGTCGCCGAGTTCGAAACCGGTGTTGAGGCCGCCGTGCAGCACTTCGCCGTCGCCTTCGCGGGTCTGGCCGACTTCGAAGAAGAGCTGGGTTTCCTTGGTCTGCTTCTTGAGCACGACGTTGATGACGCCGGCGATGGCGTCGGAGCCGTACTGCGCAGCGGCGCCGTCGCGCAGCACTTCGATGCGCTCGATCGCCGTGACCGGGATCGCGTTGATGTCCGTGCCGGCCGAGCCGCGGGCGATGGTCTGCTGCACGTTCACGAGCGCCTGCTGGTGACGGCGCTTGCCGTTGACCAGCACCAGCACCTGATCGGGACCGAGCGAGCGCAGCGTGGCCGGGCGGATGATGTCGGTGCCGTCGGAGATGGTGGTGCGCGAGAAGTTGAAGCTCGGTTCCAGCATCTGCAGCAACTGGCCGAGCTCGCGGGCACCGGTGCGCTCGATCTGCTCGGTGCGGATGATGTCGACCGGGGCCGCGGTTTCGGCGGCGGTGCGGTTCTTGGCGCGGCTGCCGAGTACCTGGATGGTGTCGAGGTCGCCGGAGGTTTCTTCGGCCGGGGCGTCCTGCGCGACGGCGGGCAGGGCGACGGCCAGCGCGAGGGCGAGGGCGGTCAGGGCCGGGAGAGGGCCGCGGAAGCGGCGATCGGGGCGCTGCGTCTGTCGGCGCGACGCACGGGTGGTTTCGGACGGGTGCATGACAACTCCTGATCCATGGTGGTGGTGGGAATGCGCTTCCGGCGCCCCCTGTCGCGCCGGAGTCGCCCCTGGGGGCGAAATGCGGCGCAATTCATAACATTTTTTTAGCGTTTGTGGGCGGCGAGGGGTCGCGGAATGGCCTTCCTGCCCTGTGAGCCGGCAGACGGCGAGCCGGGCGAGGGGTGGCCGCCATGACCTGCGGCGCGGCAACGGGCCGCTCCGGCGCTTTGCCTCGCCCCTCCGCAGGAGTAGGCTCCAGGCGTAGGGCACAGGGGAGCCAGAGCATGACCGGGATCGAGGATTCGCCGAACGTCGCCGATGCACAGCGCGACGCTCCCCATCGCCGCCTGGCGCGGATGGCCGGGGAGTGGGAAGGCGTCTATCGCCTGTGGTTCGAACGCGACATGCTCGCCGCCGAATCCGGCCAGCGCGGCAGCCTGCGACCGCTGCTGGGCGGGCGCTTCCTGCTGCACGAATACGAGTGGGAATTCGACGGCCGGCGCTATGCCGGCGTGGCCATCATCGGCTACCACATCGACGAGAAGCGCTGGGAATGCGCCTGGGTCGACAGCTTCCACACCGGCAGCTCGATCCTGTTTTCACAAACCGCATCGCGGACCGCGTCGC
>JBIJAD010000276.1:0-5425 GCA_044345955.1 Lysobacteraceae bacterium | reverse complement strand
GCCTTCGCGCACAGCAGATGGCGCAGATGGCGGAGGTTGAATTTCGGGGTGTCGAAGTACTTGGGGTCCGGCCAGAATCGCAGCCGGGTGCCGGTGTTCTTCTTCCCGACCGTGCCGACGGTCTCCAGCTTCGAGGCGCGGTCGCCGTCGCGGAACTCCATCCGGTATTCGTTGCCTTCGCGCTTGATGAACACCTCGACCTTCTTCGACAGCGCATTGACCACGCTGACGCCGACGCCGTGCAGGCCGCCGCTGAAGGTGTAGTTCTTGTTGCTGAATTTGCCGCCCGCGTGCAGCCGGGTCAGGATCAGTTCGACGCCGGGAATCTTCTCCTCCGGATGGATGTCCACCGGCATCCCGCGGCCGTCGTCGGCCACCTCGCAACTGCCGTCGGTGTGGAGGACCACGTCGATGGTGCCGGCGTGACCGGCGAGGGCCTCGTCGACGGCGTTGTCGATCACTTCCTGCGCCAGATGATTCGGGCGCGCGGTGTCGGTATACATGCCGGGCCGGCGTTTGACCGGGTCCAGGCCCGAGAGGACTTCGATATCGGCGGCGTTGTAGCGTGAACTCATGAGGGGCTCGGGCTGCAATTCGATGGAGGCGGATCGTGCCGTGGAGGGCGCGTTGCGGACGATGCGCTCAGCACTGGTCGGGCGTGACCCGGTGCGAGAAGATCACGGCGCCGGAGGGATTGCGGAACTCGCGGACCATCGCGATGCCGGCTTTCGCCACCGCAGCCTTCGCCTGCGGGTCCTTGTTCCATTCGCGACACACATCCGACAGCGCGGCCCGCTGCATCTCCGCCAGAACGTCCGCCGGGTAGGGCGGAGGCGGCATGTCGGTGATGGTCAGGGTGATGACGACATCGTTGCCGGAGGCGGCGATGCGGTCCAGACGCAGGCCGTCGCCCATGTCCTTGGGCGGGGTCGCCATCCGGTTCATCCCTTCCGCCATCCGCGCCGCGGTCATCGGCTTGCGCGGGGTGGCGGCCACCCAGGCCAGTCCGGCGAGCACCGCCATGCCCAGCAGCAGGATCAGTGGGTGGATGGAGCGGTCGGATGTGCGGGAGCGTATGTTCATGCGGAGACGGGCTGGGAACCGGGCGGAGCGAAGGCGGCGAGCTTGGGGGGCGGTCGGGACGAGGTCAAGCCGTTCAGCCTGCGGCTGGCGTCGGCGGCACCGATTCATGGCGCAGTGGGCCGGCCCGGGCTACGGTGCCGCGTCCGTCGGACACCTTCCGATCGACACCACCGGAGACCGCCATGACCCCGTTCCGTCGCCCCGCCGCCGCCCTCGCGTCGCTGACGCTGGCGTTCGCGCTGTCGGCATCGTTCGCGGCCATCGCCCAGCAGACGCCGCCCCGGACCGACCCGCCGCCCGCACAGGGCGCCCAGGCCGGCGACCCGGCCGACCCCGCCGCGGCCGAAGCCGCCAAGCGTCGCGAAGCCGAGGCCCGGGCCGAAGCCGAACGCAAGGCCGAGGCGCGGAAGCCGCGGCCCGAGGCGCGCAAGGACCGCAAGGATCCCGAGCGCGAGATCGAGGAAGAAGAGGACATTTGACGTCTCCCCTCGGCTGCGCATTCCGCGCCCCGCATGTCGGGGCGTTTTCTTTCCCGGAAAATCAATCGCTTGCGTCTTCGGCACTCGCCGCTGCCCCCGCTTCCCGGTAGACTGTCGCTTTCCAGCGCCCCGCTGCCGCCATGAACTCCCCCAGCTCCGCGACCCCCCTCGTCTTCGTCACCGGCGGCGTGGTGTCCTCGCTCGGCAAAGGAATCGCCGCCGCCTCCCTCGCCGCCATCCTCGAAGCCCGTGGCCTGCGGGTGACGATGATGGAGCTCGACCCCTACATCAACGTCGATCCGGGCACGATGAGCCCGTTCCAGCATGGCGAGGTCTACGTCACCGACGACGGTGCCGAGACCGATCTGGACCTCGGTCACTACGAGCGCTACGTCAACACCCGCCTGTCCGGGAAGAATTCGATCACCACCGGCAAGATCTACGAGTCGGTGATCCGCAAGGAGCGCCGCGGCGACTACCTCGGCGCCACAGTCCAGGTCATCCCGCACATCACCGACGCGATCAAGCGCAGCATCGACGAAGCCACCGCCGGCTTCGACGTGGCCCTGGTCGAGATCGGCGGCACCGTCGGCGATATCGAGTCGCTGCCGTTCCTCGAAGCCATCCGTCAGATCCGCACCGAGCGCGGCGCCGAGAAGGCGATCTTCATGCACCTCACCCTGGTGCCGTTCATCGCCGCGGCGGGCGAGCTGAAGACCAAGCCGACCCAGCACTCGGTGAAGGAACTGCGCTCGATCGGCATCCAGCCCGACGTGCTGTTGTGCCGCAGCGAACAGCCGCTGCCCGACGGCGAACGGCGCAAGATCGCCCTGTTCACCAACGTGCCGGAGAAGGCGGTCATCTCCGCGGTCGATCTGGACAACATCTACAAGATCCCGATGTGGCTGCACGCGCAGGGCCTGGACGAGATCGTGATCGAGCGTCTGCGCCTGCAGGACAAGGCCGCCGCCGGCGCCGATCTGTCCGAATGGCTGGCGGTGGTCGACGCTTCCGAACATCCGATCGACGAGGTCACCATCGCGGTGGTCGGCAAGTACGTCGATCACAAGGATGCGTACAAATCGGTCGGCGAAGCGCTGAAGCACGGCGGCATCCGCCAGCGCACCCGGGTGACGCTGAAATGGCTGGAATCCGAGGATATCGAGCGCGACGGCGCCGACGCGATGCTGGCCGGGGTCGACGGCATCCTGGTGCCGGGCGGTTTCGGCGACCGCGGTTTCGAAGGCAAGGTGCTGACCGCGCAGTACGCGCGCGAGCGCGGGATCCCGTATTTCGGCATCTGCTACGGCATGCAGGCGGCGGTGGTCGATTACGCTCGTCACGTGGCCGGTCTTGCCGACGCCAACAGCACCGAGAACGACCGTCAGAGCCCGCATCCGGTGATCGGTCTGATCACCGAATGGCGTACCGCCACCGGCGAGATCGAGCGTCGCAGCGAAAAGAGCGACCTCGGCGGCACCATGCGCCTGGGCCTGCAGGAACAGCGGGTCAAACCCGGTACGCTCGCGCACCGGCTGTACGGCAGGGACGTGGTCGGCGAGCGCCACCGGCATCGCTACGAGTTCAACAATCGCTACCGCACCCAGCTCGAAGACGCCGGCCTGGTGATCGCGGCCAAGTCGCTGGACGATCTGCTGGTGGAAATGGTCGAACTGCCGCAGTCGGTGCATCCCTGGTTCCTTGCCTGTCAGGCGCATCCGGAATTCCTTTCCACCCCGCGCCACGGCCATCCGCTGTTCATCGGCTTCATCCGCGCCGCGCGGGAGCGAAAGGCGGGCGGCAAACTGCTGAAGGAGGTGAGCGCGTGAAACTCTGCGGTTTCGAGGTCGGTCTGGACCGGCCCTTCTTCCTGATCGCCGGCCCCTGCGTGGTCGAGTCCGAACAGTTGCAGATCGACACCGCCGGGCAGTTGAAGGAGATCACCTCCGCGCTCGGCATCCCCTTCATCTTCAAGTCGAGTTTCGACAAGGCCAACCGCACCTCCGGCACCAGCTTCCGCGGCCCGGGCATGGAAGAGGGCCTGCGCGTGCTGGCCGAAGTGAAGCGCCAGCTCGGCGTGCCGGTGCTCACCGACGTGCACGAATACACGCCGATGGACGAGGTCGCGAGCGTGGTCGATGTGCTGCAGACGCCGGCCTTTCTCGTGCGCCAGACCGATTTCATCAGGAAGGTCTGCAGCGCCGGCCGGCCGGTGAACATCAAGAAAGGCCAGTTTCTCTCGCCCTGGGACATGGCGCCGGTGGTGGAGAAGGCGAAGTCGACCGGCAACACCGACATCATGGTCTGCGAACGCGGCGCCAGCTTCGGCTACAACAATCTGGTCAGCGACATGCGCAGCCTCGCGGTGATGCGCGGCACCGGCTGTCCGGTGGTGTTCGACGCCACCCATTCGGTGCAGTTGCCGGGCGGGCAGGGCACCTCCAGCGGCGGCCAGCGCGAGTTCGTGCCGGTGCTGGCGCGGGCCGCGGTCGCGGTCGGCATCGCCGGTCTGTTCATGGAAACGCACCCCGATCCGAGCAAGGCGCTGAGCGACGGCCCCAACGCCTGGCCGTTGCCGAAGATGCGCGCGCTGCTGGAAACGCTGATGGCGCTGGACGAAGTGACCAAGCGCGACGGGTTCCTCGAAGCCGATGTCTGAGACTCCCTCCGCCGCCGGGCGCGCCATGGTTTTCCTCCTCGCTGCCGCGCTCAGCGGCGGTCTGTCGGGTTGCGACGATGGATCGAAGCTCGAGGCGGAGCTCGCGGAAGAGCGGGAGCCGCGTGTCGCGGTGTCGCCCGAGGTGAAGGCATTCCGGCAGGAAGTGATCGGTTCTGCCGTATTCGCGAGCCCCGACTATGCCGCGCGGGTTCGCGATCATTTCGATGCGCTCGACGCCGGCGAACGATCCAGAGCCGTCGCGGCGCTGGGAGGCGCGCGTCGCGTCCACGACGAACTCCGCGCGGCCGAGACCTACCACTACGCGCACAAGCTCGATGCCTGCATCGCGAGCAATTTCGGCTTCAAGGAACCCGAGCGGCAGGCGCAATTCCTGCGGCGGCTTGCCGGCGGACCGGCCGGGAAGGCGCTGATCGCCGAAGCCAAGCGCAGCGATCCCGATGGTTACGCGTTCGATCTCAGCGGATACGGCAACGATCCCGGGCAGGTGCAACGCGTCGCGGCGGCCTACGACACGCTGTCGCTGCAATGGAAATCCCTTGCCAACAAGGGGGCGTACGGTGACGCGTACCGCGTTTTCGCCCGGACCTTCGTCCAGTTGGCGGCCGCCAGCGGCGGCAAGTGCACGCCCGACCCCAAACTCATTCCTCTCCTCGACCCGATGCCATCATGACCACGATCACGAAGATCCACGCCCGCGAAATCCTCGACAGCCGCGGCAATCCGACGCTGGAAGCGGAAGTCGTCCTCGCCGACGGCAGCTTCGGCCGCGCCGCGGTGCCCTCGGGCGCCTCCACCGGCACCAAGGAAGCGGTCGAACTGCGCGACGGCGACAAGACCCGCTACCTCGGCAAGGGCGTGCAAAAGGCGGTCGCCAACGTCAACGCGACCATCGCGCAGGCGTTGGCCGGTTTCGACGCCGCCGATCAGGCCGGCCTCGACAAGCGCCTGATCGATCTCGACGGCACCGAGAACAAGGGCCGCCTCGGCGCCAACGCGCTGCTCGGCGTGTCGATGGCCGCCGCGCATGCGGTCGCGGCCTCGCGCAGGCAGCCGCTGTGGCAGTACCTCGCCAACGGTCGCGAAGCCGCGCTGCCGGTGCCGATGATGAACATCATCAACGGCGGCGCGCATGCCGACAACAACGTCGACATGCAGGAATTCATGGTGCTGCCGGTCGGCTTCG
>JBIJAD010000085.1:0-12020 GCA_044345955.1 Lysobacteraceae bacterium | reverse complement strand
AGCGCTGCGGCCGCGCGGACCGCGGCCGGGCTGGTCGCGATCACCACCTCCGCCTGCAGTGCAGCGCGCAGTGCGCGCCGGGTGTCGGGGTCGTCGCGCACCGCGATCCGCCACGGCGACAGCGCGATCGTGCGCAGGCCGTGGGCGGCAGCGGCGCGGCGCATCGCGCCGTGGTCGCCGACCGGGCGCAGCGAGATCACCACCGGGTGCCGGTGCGGACCCGGGTCCGGGCTGTCGTATCCTCGCGGGCGGCGCGCTGACGGCATCCGTCCAGCTTCGCCATTCGTCCCGGCGCCCGCAAGCCGGCGCGTCCCGCTTCCGACTTCGCCATGACCGACCCCGCACGTTCCGCGCATCTGCGCGCGCTCGAAACCCAACTGCTCGCGATGCCGCCGGTGACCGCGCTGGGCCTGCGTGTCGTCGGCGACGACGACGGCAGTCTGCGCCTGTACGCGCCGCTGGCGGCCAACGTCAACGACAAGGGCTGCGCCTTCGGCGGCAGCCTCACCTTCGCTGATGACGCTCGCCGGCTGGGGGCTGATCGTGTTGCGCCTGGCCGAAGCCGGGATCGCGGCCGAGGTCTACGTCGCCGACAGCGAAGTGCGTTACCGCGCACCGCTGTACGCCGACCTGGACGCGGTCGCCGCCCCCGCCGCAGGCGAATCCTGGGACGCCTTCCTCGATGCCCTGCGCAGCCGCGGCCGTGCCCGGATCGCGATCGAAGCCGCGGTAACGCTGCCTGAAGGCGGCGTCGCGGCCGAAAGTCGCGCCCGTTACGCCGCGATCCGCACAGGGTAGGATGCCCGCTGCCGCTCCCTCCCGGCCCGGACCCCGCTCATGCCGACCCACGCTCCGCTGCGCTTCTGGTTCCGCTGTCTCGTCGTCGTGCTGCTGTTGGCGATCGCCGGCAGCGCCTTCGCCGGCAAGAAGCGCAGCTTGCTGGAAAAGAACCAGTACGCCTATTCCGCCGCCATCCGCTGGGGCGATTTCGAAGGCGCCTGGAGCATGGTCGATCCCAAGGTCCGCAAGGACAAACCGATGACCGATGCGGATTTTTCGCGTTTCGAGCAGATCCAGGTCACCAGCTACCGCGACCTGGCCAGCATGTCCCGCCCCGACGGCGCGGTCCTGCGCGAGGTCCAGATCGAGATCCTCAACCGCAACAACCTGACCCAGCGCCGGCTCCGCTACACCGAGGTCTGGCGCTACGACGCCGAGAGCAAGAACTGGTGGATCGAGGCCTTGCCGGACTTCTGGCACGGCCGCTGAGCCCCTTCATCGGACGGTTTTTTTGCCTCCGGCGGCGGGGCAGGCGACAATGCCGCCCCCTGCGCGACCGTCCCGCGCCCTCCGGCTGCCCCAACCCGTGAATCCGCACCCGTGAATCTCGAAGAACTCTGGGCCTTCGCCGGCCGCAATCCGGTCTACAGCCTGGCCCTGGTCGTCCTGACCGTCGTCATCATCGGCTACGAAGTCTCGCGTCTGCTCCGCGGCTACAAGGCGCTGCGCCCGGCGGAGCTGACCCTCCTGATCAACCAGGACAACGCCCTGGTCGTCGACCTGCGCCCCTACGCCGATTTCCAGAAGGGCCACATCGCCGGTTCGAAGAACGTGCTGATGAGCCAGTTCGACCCCGAAAGCAAGCTGCTGGCCCCGGCCAGGACCCTGCCGATCGTGCTCGTCTGCCAGACCGGCATGACCGTCGCCGCCGCCGCCAAGCGGCTGAAGAAGGCCGGTTTCGAGCGCGTGCACGTGCTCGAGGGCGGCATCGCGGCCTGGCAGCAGGCCGACCTGCCGCTGGTCAAGGGCAAGGGCTGAGCCTCGCCGGCGCCCCGCGCCCGCCGCCGGTCCGAATTCCCGTCCCCCGGGTCCCGGCCGGGCATTGCAAAGCGCCCCCGCCGCTCCCAGATCGATGCGGCCCTGGCGACCGGGTGCCCCGGTCACGGCCGGTCCCGCGCCCGCATGCCATAATCGCCTTCTTTATTTCCGCTTGTTGATCCTCCAGGAGCCCACTCATGTCCGAACCTGTCGCCAACGGCGCCGCCGCCGAAGCCAACGGCCCGAATTTCACGGTCGAAAAGATCTACGTCAAGGATGTCTCCTACGAAGCGCCCGGCGTGCCGCAGGTGTTCGGCGACAACGGTCAGCCCTCGCTGGAGATGAACCTGAACCAGCGTGTCCAGCGCGTCGCCGAGTCCCTGTTCGAGGTCGAACTGGGCATCACCCTCACCTGCAAGATGGTCGACAAGACCGTCTATCTGGTCGAAGTGCGTCAGGCCGGCCTGTTCGGTCTGGGCGGTTTCGACGACCAGACCCTGGACGCGATGCTCGGCGTGCACTGCCCGAACATCCTCTACCCCTATGCCCGCCAGACCGTCAGCGACATGATCGTGGCCGGCGGCTTCCCGCCCTTCCTGCTGCAGCCGATCAACTTCGAGGCGTTGTACGCCGAGGGCCTGCGTCAGCGCGCCGCCCAGCAGGACGCCGGTCTGGCCGGCGCCGAGACCGCCGGCAACGCCTGATCCCGGGCGCGGTGTCCGCATGGGGTCCGAACAGCCGCCGTCCGATGCCGTCAGACCCGCCGTCGCCGTGCTCGGCGCCGGCTCCTGGGGCACCGCCCTTGCGGCGCTGATCGCCCGCCACGGCCACGCCACGACGCTGTGGGGCCGCGACCGCGACACGGTCGCGGCGATCGATACCCGCCACGAGAATCCCCGCTATCTGCCGGGGATTCCGCTGCCCGGCTCGCTGCGCGCCACTACCGATCTCGACGCCGCCCTGCGCGGCGCCGATCTCGTGCTGGTGGTGGTGCCCTCCCACGCCTTCGCCGAAACCCTGCATGCGCTGGCGCCGCTGCGCCCGGCGCATGCCGGCGTGGCTTGG
This sequence comes from Lysobacteraceae bacterium, assembly GCA_044345955.1. Classification (GTDB taxonomy): domain Bacteria; phylum Pseudomonadota; class Gammaproteobacteria; order Xanthomonadales; family Xanthomonadaceae; genus Lysobacter_I. The sequence goes on along the minus strand of JBIJAD010000085.1, from coordinate 9,137 downwards.
GCGACCAAGGGCTTCGAGCCCGGCTCCGGCCGTTTCCTGCACGAGGTCGCCGACGAACTGCTGCCTGATGGCGTGCCGCTTGCAGTGGTCACCGGGCCCTCGTTCGCGAAGGAAGTCGCCGCCGGCCTGCCGACCGCGCTGACCGTGCATTCGGACGCGCCGGACTTCGCCCAGCAGGTCGCCGACACCCTCCACGGCCCGGCCTTCCGCGCCTACACCGGCGAGGACATGCTCGGCGCGGAACTCGGCGGCGCGATGAAGAACGTGCTCGCGGTCGCCACCGGCGTCGCCGACGGCATGAATCTGGGCCTCAACGCCCGCGCCGGCCTCATCACCCGTGGCCTCAACGAGATGCTGCGCCTGAACCTCGCGATCGGCGGCAAGGCCGAAACCCTGATGGGCCTCGCCGGCCTCGGCGACCTGGTGCTCACCTGCACCGGCGATCTGTCCCGCAACCGCAGGCTCGGTCTCGCCCTCGGCCGCGGCCAATCGATCGTCGATGCGGTGCGCGAGATCGGCCAGGTGGTCGAATCGATCCAGACCGCCGACGAGGTCATGCGTCAGGCCGACCGCCACGGCGTCGAACTGCCGATCTCCAGCACGGTCCGCGACGTGCTCCACGGCAGCATCACCCCGGCCGAAGGCCTCAAACGGCTGATGGCGCGCGAGCAGAAGCCCGAATATCCGCAGGGCCTGTTCGGCGATTGATTCGCGGCCCATCGCATCGTCCGCAACGAAAAAGCCCGGCATTCGCCGGGCTTTTTCGCGATCCAGAGGCCGCGTTCAGAAACTCGCGCGCACGCCCAGCATCGCCTGCGAGGTCAGATCGCCGGCCTCGAACTCGGCGACGATGCCCCAGGTCTCGTTGATGACGAACTGGGCGCCGAGGGTGGCGCTGAACTCGCTGTCGTAGTCGCTGCCGTCGACGTAGTTGGCCTTGATCCAGCCCTCGAGCTGATCGGTGAAGGCACCGCGCAGACCGACCGAGAGGCGGGCGGCGTCGAGGTTGTCCTCGGCGCCGTCGGCGTCCAGTTCGATGTGCTGGAAGCCCAGCTCCGCGGTCAGGTCGGTGTTGTCGAAGAGGCTGTGGCGATAGCCGATGCCGCCCTGGGCCTGGCGCGCATCGATGTCGACCGGGAAGTCGTCGTTGCGTGCCCAAGCGAAACCGCCATAGAGATAGAAATTGTCGGTCAGCTCGATCGAGCCGCGCACGGTGGCGCCATCGAAATCGAGCGGATCCACACCGGGGAGGTCGTAGTCGACGCGGATGCGTTCGACGCCCGCCTCGACGTAGGTGAAACTGCCCAGGCTGTCGCGGGCCGAGGCCGCGAACGGCAGGGAGGCCAGCAGCAGGGCCGCCGCGAGTCGCTTCTTCATGCAATACCCCATGTCCTGATTGGTGGTGGCGTCTGACGGGTCGGGCCGCCGGTTGGACCCGCTGTCGAACCCACCGGATGTCGTGGATGTCCTGTGCCGTGCGGCGCCATCGGCACCGGCCGCGGCCGCGGCCGGGCAGTGTACCCAAGACGGCGCCACCCGGGGTGTGCACCGCGCACAAGAAAGCCCGGCTTTCGCCGGGCTTCCAGGGCGGGTCGCGGGAGAGACGCGGCCTGCTGCGTACGTGGGGAGGCCGTACGCGGCCCTGTACGGGTCGGGTGCTTACCAACTGAAGCGCGGACCGACGAACCACTGGGTGTCGCCGTCGGCGAACTTCACGTCGCCGTTGACGGCCCAGTTGTCGTTGAACTTCACCAGCGCGCCGAGGCGACCGTAGAAATCGCCGTCGACCTGCTCGTAGTCCTCGTAGCCGGCGAAGGCGTAACCTTCGACATGCTTGCCGAAGGCGCCGCGGACGCCGACTTCGGCGCTGTAGCCGTCGAAGTCCGCGAGGTTGTCGACGTCGAGGTTCTCGTAGGCGACGCGGGCGACGAGGTCGGCCTTGTCGTTGAGCTCGTGGTTGTAGCCGACGCCCAGGCGCCACTGGTCGACGTCGACGTCGAACACGTCGAGTTCCTGCGTGGTGTAGCCGCCGAAGATGTGGACGTTCTTGTGCACGGCGACGGAACCGTCGATGCCGAAGCCGTCGGCATCCACTTCTCCGTCGTTGTTGTTGGTGGCCGCATAACCGCCCTGGACGTAGTTGTAGGACACGCCCTCGGCCGCGGAGGCGGCGAACGGCAGGGCGGCGAGCAGGGTCAGTGCGAGGAGGGTGCGCTTCATGGGAAACCTCATGTTGTTGTTCGGAGCCGGGCGGGAGGGGGAAGGGAATCGCGTGGGGCCCGCACCGGTGAGGCGCATTCTCGTGATTGCGTCGTAACGAAACCTTAATACTGAACCATTCGGTTCGGGAACTTTCGCGAAGCGTTCAGGCAGCCCGGTCGCGCGGCGGGCAACAAAACGCGAACGCGCACGGCCAGAGACTGCGCGACGGGCGCCTGGAACATCCCGGCGCGGTCAAACCGCCGAGGGCGTGACGCCAAGGTTCGAACTGCCCTCGAAATGGATCCTGTTCGCGGCGATCTCCAATCCGGCCAGGAGGTTCCGGCACAAGGCGACCATCGGTGGCGGGCCGCTGATGTACGTGTCCTGATCTGCCGCGGCGAGCATGGCCAGTCGTTCCTGCAGGGGGTTTGCAGCCCCGGTGTCGACGCCGGTGTCGATCACAGGCAGAAAACGGAAGCCGGGATGGCGGTGCGCCCAGGCTTCGAGCATTTCGCGTTTGTACAGATCGTCGGGCCTGCGCACGCTCCACAGCAGGGTGACGGCCCGATGCGGCTGCCTGGAGAGTACATGTGCGGTGATGGCCTGCATCGGCGCGAACCCCGAGCCTCCGGCGACCAGCAGCATCGCTGCGGTGCCGTCGCGAGGGACCAGATCGCCGAACGGACCCGAGACGCGCAACTTGCTGCCCACAGGCAGTTCGTCGCACAGCCGGCTCGTGAACATTCCGCCGGCGACGCGGCGGACATGCAGCTCGATCCGCGGACCGGTATCCGGCGGACTGGCGATCGAAAAATGACGCGGACTGCCGTCTTCGCCGAGCAGGCTGAGATATTGGCCCGGGCGTCGTCCGGCGAAGGCGCGGTCATCGACCTGCAGCGTCACCTGCATGATGTCGGCAGCGAGCATGGATTTGTCCACCAGCGTCGCTGCGCCGTATCCGCCTTCGTCGTCGGTCGCGTACTCGACCACGGGTGTATGGGCGCGGCCGCGCTCGATCACGGCGCTGCCGGGTGCGCGCGCCTGGTTGCGATCATCGTTCATCGGGGCTCCTGAACATGCGATGGGCGGCGCGTCCGCTGCAGCCCGTCTTCAACGATGCGGTGTTCCGCGTCTTCGCGATGCCGGTGGACGACATCGCTGTCTTCCTCGCCGCATCGAACTTCCCTGTTTTCGCGATTCCGTGCGTCGTCATCGCGTCACTGCCCGGTGCCTGCAAGTTGTTCGCCCGCGCCGACCGTGAAGGTGGGCTTGGGCAGCCGCAGTTCGGCGATGCAGCCGGAGCGGTCGAGCCGGTTGCGCAAGCGCAGGCTGCCGCCGTGGGCCTCGGCGATCTGCCGGGAAAGCACCAGGCCGATGCCTTCGCCGCCCTTCTTGGTCGAATAGAACGGCACGAAGAGGTTCTCCTGGTTGCCCAGACCGATACCCTCGTCGACGATCTCCAGCAGCCAGTAGCTGCGATCCTCGCGCGTACCGAGCAGGATGTTGCCCTCGCCGCGGCGCCCGTTCGCGATCATCGCCTCGTGCGCGTTCTTGATCAGATTGATGAACACCCGCTCCAACTGCGCAGCATCCCCGTAGACCATCATCTGCTGCTGCGGCAGGTTCACCACCAGCCGCGCGTCCGCAGTGGCCGAGGACAGCCGCCCCAGCAGCGACGCGAGGTCGAACAGGCTCTTGTTCGGAGGCGGCAGGCGCGCGAGTTGCGCGTAGCGGCGCACGAACTGATGCAGGTGCTGCGAGCGTTCCTCGATCAGATTCATGGTCGTGGCCAGATCCTGACGGAGTTCGTCCGGCAGCGACGCCGGCGCGAGCATGTCGCGTGCCGCCTGACTCATCGCCAGCACCGGCGTGATCGAGTTGTTCACCTCATGACTGAGGACCTGGATCACGCGTTTCCATATCCCCAATTCCTCCGCGCGCAACGCGTCGCGCAGATCGACCACGAACAGCAGCCGGGTGCGCCGTCCGGCCTTGAACAGGTCGGTGCGCTTGATCCGCCAGGTGCCGCTCGCGCCGCTGAAATCGTGCTCGATCAAAGGCTGCGAATATTCGCCGCACAGCAATCTGGTCAGACCCAGGTCGTCGGCGCCGCGGCCCAGCGCCTGCAGCGCGGGCAGTTCCAGCAGTCGCAGCGCCAGCGGATTTGCGAGGCAGAGGCGATCGTTGTGGTCGAAGGCGAAGATCGCCACATCGACATCTTCCAACACCTTTTCGAGCAGATACCGGGTCTCTCCGGCGCTCACGCGCTGGCGCTGCAGCGAGTCGGCGAGTTCGTTGATGGTTTCCAGCAGGCTGCCGTGCAGGTCGGCCTCGCCGCGGTGCGCGCCGCGGATGCTGTATTCGCCTCTGCCGACAGCGTCGATGAGGCTGCTGAGGGTGAGCAGGCGCAGACGGATACGGTTGCGCACGGCCAGCGCGGCCGCGACAAGGATCACGCCGAGTACGCTCAGGGCGGCGGCACTGGGATACGGCGCGAGCTCGAAATGCACGATCGCGTAGGTCAGCGCCAGCAGCGGCGGCAAGCCGCCTGCGAGTACGAGCAGCGCCAGCCTGTTCTCCAGGGCGATACGCACGGCTCAATACCCGTGCTTTTCGAGTCGGCGATAGAATGCGGAGCGGGAGATGCCGAGCGAGCGCGCTGCCGCGGACACCCGTCCCGTATGCCGGCGCAGCGCCAGCAGCAGCAATTGCTTTTCCGCGTCTTCCAGGGTCAATTCCTCCCATGTCTGGGCGGAAATCGGTGCGGCCGCGCCTTCGGTCAGGTGCAGGCCCAGGTCGCCCACGTCCAGTCGGGCCTCGCGCGCCAGCAGCGTTGCGCGTTCGATCACGTGGTCGAGTTCGCGAACGTTGCCCGGCCATGGGTAAGCGGTCAGCGTCTCCATCGCCGCGGTGGTGAAGCCCTCGATTTTTCGGTTGTAGCGTGCGGTGTAGCGACGCAGGTACATCTCGGCCAGAGGCCGGATCTCGCTGGTGCGCGCGCGCAGCGGCGGGATGCGGATCTCGATGCCGTTGAGCCGGTAAAGGAGGTCCTGGCGGAACGCGCCGTTGTTGACCATCGCCCGGATGTCGGCGTTGGTCGCGGCGATGATGCGCACGTCCGCGCGTCGGTTCTGGCTGGAGCCGAGCTTCTGGAATTCGCCCGATTCGAGCACCTGCAGCAGTTTGTTCTGCTGGATCGGCGGCAGATTGCCGATCTCGTCCATGAACAGCGTGCCGCCCTCGGCGGCCTCGAAGCGACCGACGCGGTCGTTGCGCGCGTCGGTGAATGCGCCCTTGGTGTGACCGTAGAGTTCGCTTTCGAAAAGCCCGTCGGGGATCGCGCCCATGTTGAGCGACACGAACGGCTTGTGGCGGCGCGATGAGCGCTCGTGGATCACCGCGGCCAGTTGACTCTTGCCGGTGCCGTTTTCGCCGGTGAGCAGGATGTTGATGTCGGCGTCGGCGATCTGGGCGATGGTATCCATCACCTGTTGCATCGCCGGCGAGGCCACGACCCATTCGCTGCGTTCGGTGCCCGCGAGCGGGCGGGTTTCTTCGCGGGGACGCGCCATGCCGCGACGACCGTCGTCCGAACCGGCGAGGGCGCGCACGATCGACAGCAGGCGAGCGTTTTCCCAGGGTTTTTCGATGAAATCGCTCGCCCCGCGTCGCATCGCTTCGACTGCGACCTCGATCGTGCTCCAACCGGTCATCACCACCACCGGCATGTCCGGTGCGGCGGCGCGCACCCGCGGCAGCAGAGCCAACCCTTCGCTGCCGGAGGTGGTGTCCTGATGGAAGTTCAGATCGAGCAGCAGCATGCCGAAGCTGCCGCTGGACAGTGCGGCAAGCACTTCGTCGGGCGAACGCGCCGAGACGGTCGCGTAGCCCGCGTTCTTCAGCAGCAGCCGCAAGGCGGTGAGGATGTTGTCATCATCGTCCGCGATCAGGACAGGCGCGTTTTTCATCCAATTCCCCTCCTTGGAAGACGCTACGCATACGTACCAAGGTCTCAGTTGTGATGCAGTGCGACGTTCGGAGGGATGCGAACCGCGCGCAACGCGGGAACGAGGGTGGCCACGCCGACGATTGCTCCGAGGATGGCCATGACCACCGCGAGCATCAGCGGGGCCTCTCCAGTGAAATTGTATAACACGGTGGAGAGAAGCTTCACAAGCAAGGCCCCCACCAGCAGGCCTATGCCTCCGCCGATCGCGAGCTGCTTGCCGCTTTCCTTGAACAGCAGCACGAACACGTCGCGCTCGTTCGCGCCCAATGCGCGGCGCACTCCGATCTCCTGGGTCCGCAACTGCACCGAACGCGCGGTGACGGCATAGATGCCGCTCCCGGCCAACAGCAGCGCGAGCACCGCGAAGCTCAGGAACAGGTTGCTGACGAAGCTCATGCCGTTGTTGTTGCGCGCGATCAGGTCGGTGAGCTTCTCGACGCGCCACACCGGCACTTCGGCATCGGCGCGCGACACCGCATCGGTGAGCGCGTCCGGCGATGGCGTCGAGGGAGAGCGCAAGGCAACGATCAGATCGCGTTCGGGTTTCTGCGCCAGCGGCAGGTAGGCGACAGGTTTGGTGCGGTTCTCCTCGAACGGTTGCCCGTGCAGCACCTGCGCGCTCACGCCGACCACGGTCACCCACGGGCTTTCGGGCTTCTGCGGGTCGAGTTTGAATCGCTTGCCCACCGCGTCCGCGTCCGGCCAGTACTGATCGGCCATGCTTTGGCTGACGACGGCCACCGGCATGCTGGTCGCGTCGTCCGAGGGCAGCAGCCCGCGGCCGCGCAGGATGCGCACATCGAGGGCGTCGAAAAAGCCGGGCGTGACCGAGCCGACGAGGATCTTGGGGAACTGGCGGTCGGCCGCGTCCATGTCCTCGCTGATCGCGGGCGTTCGCGGGCTGCTCAGGCCCGGCAGCAGGGTAGCGACGACCGCCTTGTTCGAAAGCGGGTCCAGTCCGGCCACCAGTTCGCGCTCCACGCGCTCCGCGAAAGCGGCGCTGGCCGCGCCGGATTCGCGATACTCGGGTTTGTTGAGGCTGACCCGGCCGATCATGATGTTGTCGGTGCGCGCGCCGTACTCGGCGTTGACGCTGATCTGCATGGTGCGCACGAGCAGGCCGGAGATGATCAGCAGGGCCGCGCACAGCAGGATTTCCAGCCCGACCAGTGAGCGGGTGAAGCGCGCGACGCGACGGCCGAGCGCGCCACGGGTGCCGTCGCGCAGGTAATCGGTCAGGTCGCCGCTGCTGGCGCGCCAGGCCGGGACTGCGCCGACCAGCAGTCCGACGCCCGCGACCAGCACGGTGGCGAACAGCACGGTGTCGGCGTCGATGCTGAAGTTCCACCAGAACGGCACGCCTTCGCCGAGCCCGTTGATCTGCTCGCGCGACCATTCCATCGCCCAGGCCGCGCAGAACAGCCCGACCAGGCCACCGACGAGCGCCAGCGTGATCGCCTCCAGCATCATCTGCCGGATCAGACGCGCGCGGGGCGCGCCGAGCGCGGCGCGGACCGCCAGCTCCTTCTGCCGCTCGCCGGCGCGGGCCAGCAGCAGGTTGACCACGTTGATGCACACCAGCAACAGGATGAAGGCCGTGGCGCCCATCATCACCGCGATCAGGCCCATCGAGTTGGCCATCACGATCTGGGTGAAAGGCCAGACCTTGATGGCATGGTTCTGATTGGTCTGCGGGAATTGCTGCTCGAGCAGGCGCGCCTCTTCGTTGAGGCGGCGGTCGGCCTTCTCGAGCGTGTGTCCGGGCTTGAGCAGGCCGAAGATCTGGACCAGCGGCTCGGCGCCGGGCTGGGCCACGCCGGTGGTCGTCAGCGGCAGCCACACCTCGCTGATCAGAGGGAAGCTGAAGCCATCGGGCATCACCCCCACGACGGTGGTGGGCACGTCGTTCATCTGCACCACGCGGCCGACCACTTGCGGATCGCCGCCGAAGAACTGTTGCCACAGCCGGTGCGAGATCACCGCGACCGGCGGCGCCCCGGGTTTCTCGTCGGCCGCGACCAGCGCGCGACCGAGCGCCGGATTGGTCGCGGCCAGGCGGAACATGTCCGAACCGATCACGCTGCCGACCGCACGTCTGGCGGTGCTGCCCTCGACCAGCACCACGTTTTCGTCGTGGCCGGCGAAGAACACTTCGAAATCGTCCTGATGCTCGGCGAAGTGCAGGTAGTCGTGCAGCGGGATGCGCCCGCTCTCGTGCTCGATGCCGTTGATCACGGCATCCACGGTGACGATCCGGTCTTCGTTGGGGAACGGCAGTTCGCCGTAGGCCAGCATCCGGATGAGTACGAACATGTACACGGCCAGACCGAAGCCGGTAGCGAACACAAGCGTGGTCAGTACCGTCAGCCCCGGGGACTTGGTCAACATGCGGGCCGCGTAGGCCCAGTCGCGGAACATGCCGTTCATGTCATGCGGCTTCCAGGGCATGTTGGGTGGCGTCTTCGACCACGCGGCCATCGAACAGGGTCACGCGGCGCGGCGCGGAACGGGCCAGCGCGGGATCGTGGGTCACCATGCAGATGGTGGTGCCTTCGGCGTGCAGGCGGCGCAGGATGTCCATCACCACCTCGGCATTGCTCGAATCGAGGTTGCCGGTCGGTTCGTCGGCGAGCAGCAGCGAGGGACCGGTCGCCAGCGCGCGCGCGATCGCCACACGCTGTTGCTGGCCACCCGAGAGCTGGGAGGGGAAGTGGCGGGCGCGATGGCCCATGTCCAGCTTGTTCAGCATCTCTTCGGCGCGCTTGCGGCACTCGGCGGCGCGCATGCCTTTGCGGTAGGTCAGCGGCAGCTCGACGTTCTCGACGATGGTCAGGTCGGAGATCAGGTTGAACGCCTGGAAGATGAAGCCGATTTCGATGTTGCGGATGCTCGCGCGTTCGGCGCTGCGCAGTTCGTGCACCGGCTT
>JBIJAD010000191.1:0-7530 GCA_044345955.1 Lysobacteraceae bacterium | reverse complement strand
CCGTTGAGCATGTAGGTGCCGCCGGTGGGCGCGTCGAGCAGGCCCAGCAGCGCCAGCAGGGTCGACTTGCCGCAGCCGGAGGGGCCGCAGATGGACACGAACTCGCCCTTGTGGATCGTCAGGTCGATTTCGGCCAGGGCGCGCGTCTCGAGCTCGTCGGTGAGGAATACCTTCTCGATGCCTTGGAGCTGGATGACCGGGGTACGCATCGTTTCTTTCCTTGTGATGTGTCGCTGCAGGGTTCAGTGGTCCAGGGTGACGCGCTCGGCGTCCGACCAGGCGGATGTGTCGCTGGTGATGATGCGGTCGCCGGGCTGCAGCCCGCGTACGACCGCGATATGCGTGGCGGAGCTGCGTCCGAATTCGACCGACACGCGTTCGGCCGTCTTGCTGTCGACCATGCGATAGACGTAGGTGCGCACGCCCGGCCGCGAGAACGTGGGCCGGCGCACGTGCAGGGTCGAGGCGATCCGGCCGACCGAGATATTGCCTTCGATGCTCAGGTCCGGTCGCAGACCGTCCGGCTGTGTGCCCGAAAGCTCGATGTCGACCTTGACCACGCCGTTGGTGACCGCCGGGTCGACGCGGGTGACGCGCCCCTGGACGATGCCGTTGCGGGTGTCGATCTCGGCGGGCTGGCCGACGACAAGTTCGCGGGCCTGCAGCTCGGGAATTCTCAGTTCGGCATAGAGCGTGCGCGTGTCGCTGACCGCGGCCAGGCGCTGGCCGACAGTGACCTGCTGGCCGTTGGTCAGCGGCGAGTCCTGCACCAGACCGGCGATGGGCGCGCGCACGGTCAGCGCTTCGACCTGCTGTCGGGCGCGTGCGTATTGTTCCCGCGCCTGCGCGATCTGCGCGCGCTTGGCGGCGAGATCGGCCGCGGAGCGTTGGCGGAAGCTCTCCAGCCGCTGGCGTTCGAGCTTGAGCGCCTGCTGCAACTGCTGCGCGCTGCGTTCGCTGCGTTTGAATTCGATCTCGGAAATGAGTTGACCGTGTTCGCGGATCAGCCGCGACTCGCGCTCGTAGCGCAGGCTCGCATCGGCATGGTCGCCCTGCGCCTTGAGCAAGGCGAGCTTCACGTCCAGCTCGGAGTTGCCGAGGGTCTGCTCCAGTGCGCGGTATTCGGCGGTGAGCGCCTGCAATTCCCAGCGCTGTACCTCGGCCGCTTCGAGCAGCGCCGGGTTCGCCAGGGTCACGATCGGATCGCCGGCGGCGACATTGGCGCCGGCGCGCCGATGGACCTGCTCGACCCGGCCTTCAACCTGTGCGGCCAGGGTGGATTCCACCCGCGGGCGCAGCACGCCGTTGCCGCGGACGCGGATGTCGAGCGAGCCCTGTTCGACTTCGGCGATGCTGACCGAGGCCGCAGCCACCTGATAGCCCGCCCGCGAATCGGGCACGAAGACCAGCGCCAGTCCGGCGACGGCCGCGGCGACCGCGCCACCGATCAGCACCTTGCGGGAGGGGCGCCATCGGGACTGGGTGGCATGTTGACGGGGTCGATCCATGTGAAGCCTCCGCTACTTTCCTTTGGTCGGCGTCCGAGCAAATTCCATGCCATGGCGCCGCAAGTCCGGCCCGGTCCGGCATCGGCCCGCGATCGCGGGTGCGGACCTGGTCCCCGGTGTCCGTTTGCAGGGCAGTGGCGTCCCAAAGTCGGACGCCTTCGGACATGAACCATCGCACAGCGGTCGTCCGACGATGACGGTGTCTGTGTGGAGCGGTGAGGCCACGCAGTATGACCGTTTGTCCCGATATCGGGACACATGGGTCGGCAAAAGTCCCGATATCGAACACTTCGGACACCTGCAGACAACCCGAAAGCCTGTCATGTGGCCTTGGCACAGCGTTTGCTACCTTCACTCGCGGCGCGGACGACGCCATGGACAAGTGCCAATCCGCCGACGGGACGCCCGTCGCCGGGCTTCACAAACCGGAAATCGAGAAGACACATGGATCAGGATGATGTGGGGATCGGCTACAGAGTCGTTCACAACGACGAACAGCAGTATTCGATCTGGCCGCTCGACCGCGATACGCCCCCGGGCTGGTCGGATGCCGGATTCAGCGGCCCCAAGGCCGAGTGCCTCGCACACATTGCGGAGATATGGACGGACATGCGCCCGCTGAGCCTGCGCCAGCGCATGGACCGGCAGTCATTGCCGGCGTGATCCGGATTGCCGCGGTCCCGCCGGGGCCGCGCCTTCCGCGCGTCGTCTGTCTGCTGGAACAAGGAGGAGTTTCGGATGAATACCAATCCATGGCTGGTCGTGCACGCCGCCGCATCTCCGGTGCGGGCGCGTCTGATCTGTTTCCCGTATGCCGGGGGCGGCGCCTCCGCGTTTCGCCGCTGGGCGCCCCTGATACCCGCCGGTGTGGAACTGGTGGCGGTACAGCCGCCGGGGCGCGAGGCGCGTTTCACGGAGACGCCGTATCGTGCGCTGACGCCGCTGGTGGCCGGATTGCGCGAAGCGATCGCGCCCCTGCTCGACCGGCCGACGATCTTCTTCGGCCACAGCCTGGGCGCGTTGGTGGCCTATGAACTGGTGCGCATGCTCATCGCCGCCGACATGCCGCGGCCGGCGCATCTGTTCGCCTCCGGGCGCCGCGCGCCCGGTCTCGCCCTTGGGCGCCGCGCATTCCACGATCTGCCGCAGGCGGAGTTGATCGAGGAATTGCGGGCGATGAAGGGCACCGGCGACGGCGTGCTCGAGCATCCGGAACTGATGGAGATGCTGCTGCCGCTGCTGCGCGCCGATTTCGAGGTGCACGACACCTATCGCTGGCAGCCTGGCGCACCGCTGGATCTGCCGATCACGGCACTGGGCGGTCTCGACGATGTCGCGACCGATGTCGACAACCTCGCCGCATGGCAGTCGATGAGCAGGCAGCCCTGCCGCGTGCGCATGTTCCGCGGCGGTCATTTCTTCATCGACGACAGTCGTGACGAGGTGCTCGCGGTCGTTTGCCAGGAATTGCAGGCCCTGATCGCTTCCGCAGTGGAATGCGCGGGCGCGGCGGCCTGAAAACCCGAACAAGGGAAAGTACCGGGACAACGCTATGGATCAGCACAGCAGGCCGGGGGCGGACTTGGCGCCGCGAACCTTTGTCGATGTCGTGCGCGCGCAGGCGGCGCAACGACCCGACAAGATCGCTTTCACGTTCCTGCGTGACGGCGAGACGCCCGACGGCGCGCTGACCTACGCGCAGCTCGATGCGCGCGCACGCACGATCGCGGCGGCGCTGGCGGCGCAGACCCGGCCGGGCGCGCGCGCGCTGTTGCTGTTCCAGAACGGGCTGGACTTCATCGCCGCATTCCTGGGCTGCCTGTACGCCGGCGTGGTCGCCGTTCCGGTGTATCCGCCGCTGTCGCGACGCGAATACTGGCTGCGCCTGGAAACGATCGCGCGCGACTGCAGCGCCGTGCAGGTGATCGGCACCGGCGAATATCTGGACGAGATGCAGCGTCACATCGACGACCTGCCGACGCTGGGCGCCTGCGCGCGCCTGGCGGTGGACGCGCCCGAACAGAGCGATGGCGATGGCTTCGTGCCGTGCCCGGGGCCGCTGGCCTTCCTGCAGTACACCTCCGGTTCGACCTCGACGCCCAAGGGCGTCCGTGTCACTCACGCCAATCTGCTGCACAACATGGAACTGATGCGGCAGGGTTTCGGTCACGATGCCGACGCAGTCCTGGTCTCCTGGTTGCCGCTGTTCCACGACATGGGCCTGATCGGCAACGTGCTGCAGTCGGTCTATTGCGGCGCCTCCTGCAGCATCATGACGCCGGCCGCGTTCCTGCAGAAGCCGATCCGCTGGCTGCAGGCGATCTCGCGCTGGCGCGCGACCTCCAGCTTCGCGCCCAATTTCGCTTACGAGCTGTGCGCGCGCCGCGGCACCGAACAGGAACTGCGCGAGCTGGATCTGAGCTGCTGGAGCATGGCCCTCAACGGCGCCGAGCCGGTGCGCCCCGAAAGTCTGGCCGCCTTCGCGCAGCGTTACGCGCCCTGCGGCTTCGATGCGCGTGCGTTCTATCCGGGCTACGGTCTGGCCGAAGCGGCACCGGCATCCGTCATTTCGATGTCGACGCCGCGCGCCTTGACCGTGAAGGCGTCGCGACCCCGGCGGCGCCGGGCGCGACGCCGCGGCGGCTGGTCGCCTCCGGCAAGGCCTGGCTCGGCACCGACCTGCTGATCGTCGATGCCGACGGAGCGCCCTGTGCCGACGGCGTCGTCGGCGAGGTCTGGATCCGCAACGACAGCGTCGCCGACGGTTACTGGGGGCGCGAAGAACAGAGCGCGGAGACCTTCGGCGCGCGGCCGCGCGGCGCGGACGCGCGCGAGCGGCCCTGGCTGCGCAGCGGCGATCTGGGCTTTCTGCACGACGGGCACCTGTTCGTCACCGGTCGCCTGAAGGAACTGATCGTCCTGCGCGGCGCGAACCATTACCCGCAGGATATCGAACGCGCGGCGCAGGACGCGGTCGAAGGTCTGAAGCCCGACGGCGGCGCCGCGTTCTCGCTGGATGTGGACGGCGAGGAGCGGCTGGTCCTGGTGCAGGAGATCGAACGCACCTGGTTGCGACGGATCGATCCGGACGCGGCGCTGGCCGCGGTTCGCGGCGCGATCGTGGCCGGTTTCGGCATCGCCCCGCACGCCGTGGTGCTGATCCGGCCGTCGAGCCTGCCGCGCACCTCCAGCGGCAAGATCCAGCGCGCACTGGCGCGCTCGAAGTACCTCGACGGCAGTCTCGAAGTGGTGGCCGCGCAGACCTGGGCCGGTGCATCGGACGAAAGCGCCGACGATTCGACCTGCGCGGAGCGGCCCCGGGATGCCCACGGTTGGCTCGCGCTGCTGCGCGGAGGCGTCGCCCGGACGCTGCGCTGCGATCCGGCCAACGTCGACATCGATGCCAGTCTGGTCGCGCTCGGCCTGGATTCCCTGGCGGTGGCCGCGGTGCAGCACACGCTGGCGCGTGTCGGCAGTGAGCTGGCCTTGTCCGAATTGCTGGGCGATGCGTCGCTCGCCGCCCTGGCCGAACGCCTCGCTGCGATGCCCGACCTCGCGTCCGCGACGGACACGCAGGCGGCCGATACGCCGGCGCTGCCCGAGGGCGCGCTGTCGGACAACGAGCTGCAGTTGTGGCTGCTGCAGTCGATGCAGCCCGACTGCGTCGCCTACAACGTTCCGGTGTGCGTGGAAGGCGTGTTCGACGAGGCTCGACTGCGCTGCGCGCTGCAGGCCCTGCTCCGGCGACATCCGATCCTGCGGGCGGTCTATGTGGCCGATCCGCAGTGGCAGGTACTGCGGACGACCGCCGCGCACGACGACATCCTGCAGGTCGTGGCCCGCCCCGACGGCGAGGCGGAATCCGTTTTCCGTGCGGCGATCGTCGACGAGATCCGGCGCCCGTTCGATCTCGCCCGCGACGGCGTGATCCGCGCCACGCTGCATGTCGCCGGCGATCGTCCAGCCAGTCTGCTGCTGGTGTTCCATCACATCGCGGTCGACCTGGTGTCCGCCAGGCGGCTGCTGCTCGAACTGGGCGCGCTGTACGGCGAAGGCGCGTCGACGCTGCCGGCGCCGGGCAGCGACTACGCCGCGTTCGTGCAGGCACAGGCCCGCTTCCACCGCAGCTCCGCCGGGCTTCGTGCGCGGGCGTACTGGCGGGACGCGCTGGACCGGGATTTGCCGGTCCTGCAACTGCCCATCGATCGGCCGCGTCCCGGCCTGCAGGGATTCTCCGGCGACAGTCTCGATTTCGCGCTGGATCCGGCGCTGGGTGCGCGGCTGGGCGCGCTCGCGCGGCGCAGCGGCGTCACCGCCGGCGCGCTGCTGCTGGCCGCGTGGAAGCTGCTGCTTGGGCGCCTCGCGGGTCAGCGCGAGGTCGTGGTCGGCGTGCCGATGGCGGGCCGCGCGTTGCCGGCATTCCAGGAGACGATCGGCTATTTCGTCGAACCGGCCGTGTTGTGCACCGCGTTGCCGCCGCAGCAGCCTTTCGATGTGCTCATGCGCGAAGTCCATCGGCGCATGGCGCAGGCGCTCGATCACGTCGGCGGCGCGCTGGTCGAAGTGATGCAGCGCGCCGCGCGTCATCACGACCGCAGCGCGCCGCCGGTGTTCCAGTCGCTGTTCTCCTTCTACGCCGACGATCGCAGCGGCATGGCCGCATTGCACGGCCGCAACGAGCGCCTGCCGCTGTCGTTCGGCGGCCTTGCGGCGACATCGCTGCGCCTGCCCAGTCCGGGCGCGCAGATGGATCTGTCGCTGCTGGTCGCGGAAGCCGACGACGGTTACCGCCTGCGTCTGGAGTACAACCGGGAACTGTTCGACGCGGCGACCGTCGCCTGTTTCGCCGAGCGTCTGCAGGTGCTGCTGAACGGCATCGCCGAAGCCCCCGATCGGGCGCTCGCCGCGCTGCCGGTGCTGCCGGCGGATGAGCGCGAGCGCCTGCTGACGGAGTGGAACGACACCGCGCACGACTACGCGGAACCGCGGCCGCTGCACGCATTGATCGACGCGCAGGCGCGGACGACGCCGGATGCGGTCGCCGTGCGCTTCGGTGAGCAGACCCTCGATTACGCCGGCCTGGTGCGGCGCGCGGACGCGGTCGCCGCGTTCCTGGCCGCACGCGGTATCGGTCCGGACGACCGCGTCGGCGTGTTCCTGGATCGCTCGATCGATCTGATGGTCGCGCTGCTCGGAATCATGAAGGCCGGCGCCGCCTATGTGCCGATCGATCCGGATTATCCGGCCGAGCGTATCGGTCACATCGTCGAGGACAGCCGGATCGACTGCGTGCTCACCGCCGACGGCATCGACGGTGCGCAGGCGCTGGGCGTGAACCTGCTGTCGATCGCGGAGGCCATGGCATTCCCGGCCGAGCACTGGCGCGCGCCGTCGCTCGATGGCCGCAATCTGGCCTACGTGATCTTCACCTCCGGCTCGACCGGGCGCCCCAAGGGCGTGATGAACACGCACGAGGCGATCGCCAACCGCCTGCTGTGGATGCAGGACGAATACCGCATCGGCCCGGACGATCGGGTGCTGCAGAAAACCCCCTACAGCTTCGACGTGTCGGTGTGGGAATTCTTCTGGCCGCTGATGACCGGCGCCACGGTGGTGTTCGCGCGGCCGGGCGGTCATCGCGATGTCGATTACCTCAATCAACTGATGCGCGAAGCCGGCATCACCACCCTGCACTTCGTGCCTTCGATGCTGCAGGTGTTCCTCGACAGCCCCGGGCTGGAATTGCCGCAGTTGCGACAGGTTTTCTGCAGCGGCGAAGAGCTGCCGGCGAGCCTGGTGGCGCGCTTCTTCGAACGCTTCCCCGACGTGGCGCTGCACAATCTCTACGGCCCGACCGAAGCTGCGGTGGACGTCAGTTACTGGCCGTGCGCGGCCGGCGAATCGATGCATCGCATCCCGATCGGCCGCCCGATCGCGAACACGCAGTTGCACGTGCTGGACGGTTCGCTGCAGCCGGTGCCGATCGGCGTGGCCGGGGAGCTGTACATCGGCGGCGTGGGTC
>JBIJAD010000275.1:0-5443 GCA_044345955.1 Lysobacteraceae bacterium | reverse complement strand
GCTTCGACACCCCGAGGAAAAAACCGCGTCGTGCACGCGCTGTTTTTGCGGACACTACCCCTTATCTCGTTGATCTGCAATCAGAAAAAGTGGGGAGAGCTTAGGCCTTGTGCCCGCCATTGCGGCTTGCCCGTCCGCACCGCACACCGAACGGAGTCGCCTACGACTTCATCTTGAACAGATTCCGCAACGCCAGCGCGAACAGGAACACCATCACCAGCGCGATGATCTTGTGCAGTATCTCCAGCATGAGCGCCGTGATCGGAACCCAACCGTGATGCCCGAACAGCGGCGCGCGCAGTTCGGTCTGCATCCTGTCGAGGCCGGGGACGGGCGAGACGCTGGCGAGTGTGTATTTGATGACTGCGGAGGTGCGGTCCGCGGACGATCCCGTGTTCGCGTCCCATGCGACCTTGGCGCATTCGCCATCTGCTGCGCAGGCGTTCGCGAGAAGGCCGTAACCCGTTCCGAACAGCAGTGAGAGCGCGAGGAGCCATACGATAGGGCGCCAGAGGCTGAAGCCGTAGTCGGAGAAGAGGCTGTAGAGCGTAGAGATACAGCGTTTTCCCCAGGGAAGGCTTGGGTGTTCGGCCTTCATCTCCAAGCGGAAGAACCGCTGCTCTTCGCGTGTGGCCTTTATCTGCTCCATCGCGAGCTTAAGAGTGCGAAAGGCGCGTGCGGCCTCAGGGCTTGAGCTGGTTTCGAATTCGGTGTCGTCGAAGCTCGTGTCCTGATTGAGCTTGCACTGGTGAAATATTGGAATTCCTAGAAAAAATGTTTTTGTAGCGGAAGACATTGAGTGCTTGTTCCAAGCTATTCTTCCGTCAGGAATTTGCGCGCGACCAAAATTTGACCTTGATCTGAATTCTCTTGAAGAAAAGTCAACGTTTCCTTCAAAAATTGATCCGCTAAAATCTATGCCGTAAAAAACTTTTGCAGCGAGTGGAGTATCTTCTCTGTTCTCTGCAGAGAATTCACAATCGCCACGATATTTTGTATGTCTGAAGTCAGCGTTACCGCTAAATGTTGCCCCCAGAAAAACACATGAAATGCCGAATTCTGCACCGAAAAAAATGGTTTTACTTTCAAATTTAGTTCGAAAAAATGATGAGTACGCTCCGAATCTGCATGCGCGGAAGCTGCACGAATTCCTAAATTCGGAATTGATGAATTCAGTTTTGACGCCAAATGAGGTATGCATGAATCCTGCGAATCCAACGAAGATAGTCCTGTTGAAATTTACTGATTCTCCAAATAGACATTGAGAAAAATCTGATTCCATGCAGAAAACTGCATCTGTGAAATCTGCGTCGCCGTGGAATTTTGCTCCACGAAATGTTGTCTTCTTCAGGAATTTCGTTCGAGAAAAATCGACGGTAGATTGATGCCTCTGCATCGAGAAGATGTAGCCTGAAAAGTCTGCGTCTTCTTCAAAAACGGTGTCGCTAAAGTCGGGCGATTCACCTGGGTGGTTTTGTCTCCACTCATTCCATGTGTTTTTCCCAGCTTTGGCCAAAGCTATAAAGCCATTTTTCGTTGGTGAGTCGAAGCTGCCGTATGCGTACGGCGATGGCCTGAACAGAGCGCGCAAGTCTTCGAGCAGGTCAATGGGTTCATACACTTCATTGGCGTCTTCCATGCTCATTTTTTTGTCTCACCTCGGCAACGTCTTCTCCCGCCACCCCGCCACCCGCGCCGCAACCAACGCCACCGGCACCGGCAACAACACCCCCAACGCCGACACCCATTTCGGGTGCTCCGGCACCATCAGCATCATGCCGATCACGCCGCTGATCACGACGAGGGCGATGAGGACGGCGGCGGCGCGGGGGTGGCGGGCGAGGCGGGCGGCGGTCCAGCCGCCGGTGAAAGCGCCGGCGGTCCAGGCGAGGACGAGCATGGCCATGGCGCCGGTCGAGGCGTCGGCGATGATCCGTTTGAGGTGTTCGGGGTTCTGCGGATCGAGGCCGGCGGGCGGCGGGAACAGGGCGTGGCCGAGGAATTCGAGGCAGAAGATCGTCAGCCACATGACGATCGCGCCCAGCAGGATGCCCAGCAGCGTGCGGCCCATCGTCAGCCCCCCCAGCGTCGGTCCGGTGGCCGAAGCATGGCTCCGGCGCGTCGGGGCCGCAAGCCGCATCGGGAACGGCCGGATCTTCCGCCGCGGCCAGGCCACAAAAAGCGAAGGGCCGCGGAAGCGGCCCTTGCATGGCAGCGACGGCGGTGGCCGCGGCTTACTGCGCGGTGGTCACGCGGCGGGCCTTGAGGAACTTCTGCGCCCAGTACCCGGTGGCCAGACTGGCGACTTCGACGGTCTTGCCGGTGCGCGGGGAGTGCACGAACTGGCCGTTGCCGATGTAGATGCCGACGTGGTCCACATACTTGCCGCGGCGGCTGAAGAAGACCAGATCGCCTTCGGTGAGCGCTTCGCGGTCGCGGATCAGCTCGCCGACATTGGCCATGTCGCGGGAGATGCGCGGCAGTTCGATGCCGAGGCTGTTGCGGAAGACATAGCCGACGAGACCGCTGCAGTCGAAACCGGACTCGGGATTGGTACCGCCCCAGCGATAGGGCGTGCCGAGCAGGGCGAGGGCGCGTTTGAGCATGCCGCGGATGCGGCCTTCCTTCGGGGCTTCGGCCGGGACCTCGATCACTTCGGCCGGGACCTGCGAGGCGTAGAAGACTTCGCGCATGTCGCGGGCGAAGGCCAGGCTGTGGCCGGTCGGGGTGAGCGGGTTGTACAGCGCCTCGCCGAGCGGCGCGAACAGGCCGCCGGAGCGGTCCAGCGGGTCGTCGCCGGCGTCGGCCGCAAGGGCCGGCAGGCTGCCTAGGGCGAGCAGGCCGGCGGTCAGCAGCGCGGCGGCGCGACGGGGGCGGTGGATGGCGGAGGGGCGGCCGGAGCCAGAGGCTGGGGTCGTCACGCGTCATTCACTTTGCGAAAGGAGCGGGCAGTGTGCCCGAGCACGGCCGGTCGGGGGTTCAGATTTCGTTAGGCACCCCGGCCCAAAGCGTGACCCCATTCGCGAAACGGGGCATCCGTACGCCCCCGCAGGTCAGTCGAGGACCCGCTTGGCCCCGGTGTAGTGGTCACGCCACCAGGGGCCGTCCAGACGGTCGAGGCGGACCGTCCCGCCGGTGCGTGGGGCGTGGACGAAGCGGCCTTCGCCGACGTAGATGCCGACGTGGCTGACCTCGCCGCCCTGACCGAAGAACACCAGATCCGCAGGCGCCAGCCGGTCCGGGGCGATCCGCGGGCCCTGGATCGCGGCCAGCTCTCGCGAGGTTCGCGGCAATCGCAGGTCGAGCATGTCCCGGAACACGTAATTGACCAGGCCGCTGCAGTCGAAGCCGCTTTCGGGCGTGTTGCCGCCGTAGCGGTATGGGGTGCCGACCAGGCCGAGCGCGCGGATCAGCACGGCGTTGGCCGCGACCGGGTCGCGGGGCGCGGCGTCGGTGCGGTGGTCCCGCGCCGGCGGTGGGCCGGGGCGGACCGTGTCGCCACCGCCGCAGCCGGCCAGGACCAGGGCCAGCACGACCGGCAGCAGCCCGACAGCCCGCAGCTCCACGGCACGGGGCGCCGTTGGCGTCGGGGCGGTGGAGCACGGATAATGCGCGGCCTTCATCGTGGCCATCTTGGCCGCAGCCCCGGCCGGCGATCAAGCCGCCCCTGCCGCTTCCGCGGCCCCGACCCGAGCACCCGCATGAAAATCGAGAAAGACCGCGTCGTCCGTTTCCACTACACCGTCGGCGAAGTCGGCCAGCCGGCTGTCGAAAGCTCCGACGGCGGCGATCCGCTGGCGATCCTGATCGGCCACGGCAACATCATCCCGGGGCTGGAAAAGGCGATGGAAGGCCGCGAGGCCGGCGAGACCTTCTCCGCCGACGTGCCCGCCGCCGAAGCCTACGGCGAACGCCGCGACGGCATGGTCCAGCGCGTGCCCAAGAAGCACTTCGGCGAACAGCGCCTGATGCCGGGCATGCAGGTGGTGCTGCAGACCAACTTCGGCCCGCGCGCCGTCACCATCCTCAAGGTCGGCATGAGCGTGGTCGATGTCGATCTCAATCATCCGATGGCCGGCAAGGACCTGCATTTCGACATCGAAATCCTCGAAGTACGCGAAGCCAGCCAGGAAGAGATCGACCACGGTCACGTCCACGGCGACGGCGGTCATCATCACTGAGCGCACATCGCGCCGCAGTGTGCCCAACGGCCCGCGCGAGCGGGCCGTTTTTTTGCGGCCACCATCGCAGCGGATTGATTCGCCCGCGCAGGTCTGTTCCAATCCGCAGCGACCGCGGACAGGGGAGCGGTCGTCGCAGGGATCGCGCCGCGCCGTCGCCATGACGGCCTCACGGACGATGAAGCCTCGATGGTGCCCCTCTTCCGCGCGCAGCAAACCGTGTGTCTCCATCCTCCGGGCTCCGTGCCCGGCGGCGGCGCCTGCGTCTTGACCTCGACCATCGATCGCACCATGACCGAACTTCGCGAACGCGCTGTCCTTCTTTCCCGAATCCGCTGGCTGCGCGGCTGGCGCGGTCTGATTCTGCTCGTGGCGACGTTGGGCGCTGCCGCGGCGCTGGCGCAGGTGATCGCGCCGCCGGTGCCGCCGCCGTACTGCTACAGCCGCGCCCCGGCCTGTCACTCCAGCCTCGACGAGGCCGAGGCGGCGATCCGCGCCGATCCTTATTTCCAGGGAGCGGGCGATGCCGTGGAGCACGTCGGCAGTTTCCAGGTCGGCGCCACCCTGATGCATATGCAGTACCGTCTCCGCGATCGCCCGGCGGAAAGCATCGGCACGGCGGCCTACTGGGGCGATTTCGGCAGCTACGGCAACAGTCAGGGAAAATGCGCGCTCAGCGACGATCAGGTCGCCTTGCCGGGCTGGTGCGCCAGCGAGGATCAGGTCATCGGTCTCGCGCAGGACGCGATCCGACTGCGCTTCCCGACCTGCCTGCAGGGCGCGCCGCGCCGCGTCAGGGACTATTTCCCGCCCTACCTGCTGCCGGTGACCGATACCGTGCGCGGCACGATCGACTACAAGTATCGCTACTACGAAGTCGATCTCACCTGCACCGACGGCGGCAGCTACACCAAGAGCTTCTTCGTCCTGAAGCAGCGCCCGATGTATTGCCGCACCGGCTTCAAGTCGATCCTCGGCGACGTGCTGGAAGAATTCCTCGCACAGGATTACCTCTGCCAGCCGCGGCAGGGCCAGCAGGTCACGATCCTGACCTCGATCCAGCAGTGCGGCAGTTGCGCCGGCAGCGAGAACCCGGTGTATCCGGCGACCGGCGAGAAGCGCCGCGCCGAGCCCGATTTCGAGTTCGCGGGCACCACCTTCACCCGTCATTACCGTTCGCTGCGCCAGTTCCGCAACAACTCGCGCTTCGCGGTCGCCTGGACGCATACCTGGAGCGACCGGATCATTTCGACGTCGCTCGT
>JBIJAD010000027.1:0-19631 GCA_044345955.1 Lysobacteraceae bacterium | reverse complement strand
GCGCTGCAGGCGGCGCGGGCCGCCGATCCGCGCCCGGTGCGGGTCGGCTATCTCTCGCCCCAGGGCGTCCCGCTGACCCAGCACAGGGTCCGTGAGCTGGCCGTGCGCGAACGCCTGCTGCTGCTCTGCGGCCGCTACGAGGGCGTGGACGAGCGCCTGCTGCAGGCCGAGGTCGACGAGGAGATTTCGATCGGCGACTACGTCCTGTCCGGCGGCGAGTTGGCCGCCGCGGTGGTCATCGATGCGGTCGCCCGGCTGCTGCCGGGGGCGCTGAACGACGCCGAATCGGCGATCCAGGACAGCTTCGAGGGCGAGGAGGGCTGGCTGGACTGTCCGCATTACACGCGCCCGCTGGAACATGCGCTGGGCAGCGTTCCACCGGTGCTGTTGTCCGGGAATCACGCCGAGATCGCCAAATGGCGCCGCGGGCAGTCCCTGGGCCGGACCTGGCTGCGCCGGCCGGACCTGATCGACCGGGACGCCCTGTCGAAGGCCGACCGGGCCCTGCTGGAGGCCTTCCTGGCCGAGGGGGAGGTCCCCGCCGGAAAACCGCCCGGGGCCTAGCGCCGGGCCGGATTTTCCCTTTACAATGCGCGGCTTACCGTCTCGCTGAAGCGGTAATTTCCCACCATGCCATGACGCGGGTCCACGTGCACTCGCGCAACAACAGCTTCGGTCGCACGACGGCCGGGCGCCAACAACAGGCTCACCGCAACCATGAACAAGCCCTCGCTCAACACGCTGCTGCAGCAGTTCGAAGCCGACCAGATCCAGCGCAAGCTGCCGGAGTTCGGCCCCGGCGACACCGTCATCGTCAACGTCAAGGTCAAGGAAGGCAACCGCGAACGCGTGCAGGCCTATGAAGGCGTGGTGATCGGCAAGAAGAACGGCGGTCTCAACTCGTCGTTCACCGTGCGCAAGATCTCGCACGGCTACGGCGTCGAGCGCGTGTTCCAGACCCACAGCCCGGCGATCGATTCGGTCGAAGTCAAGCGCCGCGGCGCGGTGCGCGCCGGCAAGCTGTACTACCTGCGCAACCTCGAGGGCAAGAAGGCCCGCATCAAGGAAGATCTGTCGGCCCACACGAAGGCGAAGCAGGAAGGCGCCGCCGGCTGATCCGAGCCGTCGCAGGCATTCCGCGCACGAAGGTCGCCCACAAGGCGGCCTTCGGCGTTGTGGGCTTCCGGATCGTGCGCGCGCCTGCGCTCAGAAACTGATCGGAAGCGCATCCTTCGGCAACGGCGTCAGCCCCACGCGCAGCAGATGCCGGGTCGCGCCCTTGCGGCCGTAATACTTGAAATACAGGGCCATCAGGTCCTGCTGCAGGGCCTTGGCGTCGCCGGCGTCGAGCCAGAAATCGAACCAGCCTTCGATGATCGCCGGCGCGTCCTCGTTGAAGTAATCGTAGAAATACTCCGGGCGCTGCGCCGGCGCGATCAGCAACTGGCCATTGCCCTCGCGGCTGATGCGCACACCCCAGTCGCCGCCGCGGTCGAGCAGGGTGCGGGCGATGCTTTCGGCGTACAGCGGCTGCAGGCTCTGGCTCCACTGGTCGATCATCGCCGCCAGATCGGCCAGCCGGGTGCGCGCAAGCGGCACGAACAGCGCATCGGCGATGGCGCGGTAGTAGCGCACCGGGCGTCCGCGCCGGCGTTCGATCCGGGTCTGCCGGATCAGTCCCAGCCGGAGCAGGGTCTGCACCCGATACAGCACGGTGTTGGCGGCGAGGTTGTACTGGCGTGCGACGTCGGCCACGCTGCGTTCCTGGCCGATGAAGGGATAGAGGAACCAGGCTTTGCCGGGAACGGTGAGATAGCGCGCCATCCGCGGGTCGTCCACGGTCATCCAGCGGCGCGGGAACTCGTCGGCCGCGGCCGATGCGCTAGTCGAAGAACCGGCTTTCATTTGAAGTTGACCTCGTTCTTGAATCCGCAGGCGGAGCCATTACGACGCTGTCCGCCGCCGGCCCCGCGGCCTCCCCCTTTTCCCGAGTCTCGCACATGCCCCCGACCGGACACTCGATCCGCCGCGCCTGCCTCGCCCTCGCCGCCATGCTCGGGGTCGCCGGCTGCATCCCCGAACCCACGCCGTACCCGCACCGGCCCGCGGCCGAGATCCGCGCCGAGGCTGAAGCGCATGCGCGCCGGCTCGATGCGCACATCCGCGCCTGGCTGGATGGCCGCGGCCCGGCCGAGATCCCCGCTGCCATGCTGCCGGCCGGTTTCGGCGACGTGGTCGATCTGCGTCTGGCGAGGCCGGAGGATGTGCGCGTCGAGGATATGTGGGTCACGCGGCCGGCGCGCCCGATCGACATGGACGCGGTCATGAACGGCCTGCCGGACGCGAACGTGACTTATCTGTTCCTGAAAGTGCCCTACGCGCCGAGCGGGCACCGGCTGATCGTCGAGGGCGAATTCCCGCATGCGCGGTTTTTCAGTTGGCAGATCACGCCCCCGCAGGACGGCATCGGCTATTACCCTTCGCGCTATTTCGGTTCGGCCGAAGTGCCGATGACCGATGCCGACATCGAGCCATTGCCCGGCCACGTGAACCCGTTTCGCGTCGGTGCGGACCGCAATGCGCGCAAGCGCGGCTATCGCGCGGTGTTCGAACTGCGCAACGGCGACCCGGTCGCGCTCAATCCGATGTTCCGGCCGCCTTATCGGGCGTTGCCGGGCAGCGGCAACCGCCGTGTCGGCGCGCTGCTGGTCTATCAGGGGCCGTGGGGCAGGACCGGCCCGTTCGGGGTCCGCATCAGCACCTCGCTCGGCGAGTGGGAGATGGGCGCGTTGTGGGGCCGCATCTACGCGCCGGATCTCGGCAGGGGGCCGTTCGGCGGCGTCGGCCTGCCGCGCGCCTGGTTCGAGACCCCGCGCGGCGAGCGCTACGTCATCCTCGGCGACGCCT
Organism: Lysobacteraceae bacterium; assembly: GCA_044345955.1. GTDB lineage: Bacteria > Pseudomonadota > Gammaproteobacteria > Xanthomonadales > Xanthomonadaceae > Lysobacter_I. The sequence continues at coordinate 16,724 of JBIJAD010000027.1, read as the reverse complement.
CGAAATTCGAGCGTCGCGCGCATGGGACGATGCGCGCCCGCAGCGAGGCGCCGGCGGATCCGAAACCGTATTACGGCCCGGGCACCGGCTGGGGCAAGAGCTTCGGCATCGTGCTCTCGATCCTGGAAGGTTCGGCGCGCGCCTGGGAATGGCGCACCCCGGAGCAGATGGCGAAGATCCGCGCAGTCGATCTCGGCGCCACCGGCCGCGGCCAGGACCGTCCGCCGCCGCACAACTACGAACCGCACGCGACCACGGCCACCCACAACACCTATCTCGGACGCACGATGTCGATCGGAGCCGGCAAGGTCGCGGTGCTGACCGGGCGCATGCCGACCTTTCCCGACACCCGCGGCGGCGCGCCGAGGATGACTGCCGCGCAGGCGCGCTACTGGTCGATCTGCGGTTACGACAACAACATGTTCGCCCAACTGCCGGGCTCGGCGATCCACTGCCGCATGGACGACGAGATCGCGCTGGATGCCCGGCGCCGTTACGTCATCGTCTATTCGCGACTGCAGGATCGTCCGCGCAACGCCCGCCGCGCCGGCGGCGTGACCTGGGTGGACTGGGGGCCGACCAACGAACTGGGGCTGATGATCCGCTGGAAGACCGTGCGCCCCGAATGGAGTTTCGACCGATCGCCCGACGAGCGGAATCTGCCCTGGCGCACGGCCGCGCTGTCGTCGCCGCAGTACGATCCGAAGCTGCTGTACGTCAACGACTGGAGCGGCTTCATGGGCGAGTATCTGCCGCGCGTGCACTACATGACGAAGGCCGAATTCGAGGCCCTGGGCCCGCGGCCGCGGGCCGAGGCGGTGCCGTCCTGGCAGTAGCCGACCGTCGGCGCGAAGGCCCTGGCGGCGGCGTCGCAGGGTCAACCTCGACCCAGGTACAGGGTGAACGCGAGCGCCGACACCATCGCGCTCGAAACGATGTACAGCACGACGAATCCCGCCGCGCGCAGCAGCGTCGACCACAGGCGTCCGCCGTGCCGGAAGGTCGCCGCCAACGCGACGAAGTAGTACAGGGTCTGCAGCACCGAATAGACCAGCCAGATCGTGGCCCCGTGATGGCTGTCGTCGAAGATCCGCAGCGGTACGTAGACGAGGATGCCGCAGAAGCACAGGAATCCCGCGATGAAGGCCTGTATGGTCAGATGTTCGCCGAAACAGCGACCGCGGCCGAGAAAGCACAGCCAGCCGATGGCCGCCATGATCGGCAGCAGCGCCGCCATGGCGAGCGCGAAATAGCGGTAGATCAGCGCCATTCCGGCCTGCAGCGCGGCCTGCTCGGCGGTGGCGCCGACCTCCGCGATCATTCCGGTCAGTTGCAGCGGAAAAGCCGAGAACAGCAGCGTGTTCAGGCCGGCCATGATCATCATCAGGGTGAGCGGGTTGAAATAGCGCGCGCGCTTCCCGTCGAGATACTCGCTGATGACGCGGCCGGGCCGCACCGCCAGCGCGTAGAGCGTCGGCAGCAGGCCGCGATCGACATGGAACACCGAATGCGGGATCTCGTGCAGGAGATGCGGCAGCGTCAGCCGCGAAGTGCTGCGCGGCTGGCCACAGACATGGCAGCGCGAACCGATGAGTGCGGTGCCGCAGTTCAGGCAGTGCGTCGAGGGACCATCCGCAGGTGTGGAATTCATGCGCTTGCCGCCGTCGCTGGTACGGGATTGGGTTTGTCGGTGCGGGCCCGGCTTTATTGCGGCGAGTTCTTGCTCGGCATGGCATCGCGGCGCACCGCCCGCACCAGCGCGGGCATTATGGCATGGCGCCCGCGGCTGTCCGGCCTGTGGCCGCGACGACGGAGTCACCTCTTCGACGCCGATCGCCGCGGCCTCGCGACGTCAGCCCGCCGCCGGCGCCAGCGGCACCAGCGGCATTTCGCCGAGCAGGCGCTCGTCGCGGGTGGTCACGATCACCGCGAATTCGCCGGGAATGTACAGCCGGTGCTGCGGATGCAGACCGGCGAGCGCCAGCATCGCGTGGACTTCGGCGTCGGTGTAGAAGCGCGAACGCACGCCCTCGTCGTCGCCGGCGCGGGCCCAGCGCACGAACTCGCGCTGGTTGTCGGGATGATCGATCACCGAGAACTGCACCAGCGCGCGGCCGTTGCGGCGCAGACAGCGACGGATCTCGCACAGGATGCGCCAGGCGTCCTCGCGGTCCATGTGTTCGGAGACGTGATAGAAGTAGGCGAAGTCGATGCTGCCGTTGTCCACCGGCAGGCGCAGACCGAGTGGAATCTGGCGGAATTCGACGTTGGGCACGTCGGCGAGACGGCGTTTGGCCTTGGCCAGCATCACCTTCGAGATGTCGCTGCCGATCGCGCGCTTGCACGCCGGCGCCACCCATTTCAGCAGCCGGCCGAGGCCGCAGCCCACGTCCAGCACGGTGTCGCCGGGTTTGACGAACGGCAGCAACAGGTGCTGCACGTCGGCGCGGCCGGACTCGTCGAAGTCGCGTTCGCGGGTGAAGCCGCACAGCACGGCGTCGCGCGCGGAGGCGTCGCTGGCGGCGGCCACGGTGTTCCAGTAATCGACGGCTTTCTTCTTCATCGCGTTTCCCTCTGCGTGGTGATGCGTCGAGTCGAGCGAGCCGGACGGGAGCCGTCCGCGCCCATGCGCGGGCGCCGCCTGCGCCGGCGACGCCGTGGTGCTTCCGGGAAGTTCCCCGAGGGGACTATAGTCGATCGTCGCCGCCCATCCGCTGCCGCCCATCCGAAGATCATGACCCCGGATTCTTCCCCACTGCGCCTCGATCTCTGGCTCTGGGCCGCGCGTTTCTTCCGCACCCGCAGTCTCGCCAAACAGGCGATCGAGACCGGCAAGGTCGAGATCGGCGGCCAGCGCGCCAAGCCCTCGCGCGCGGTGCGGGTGGGCGATGCGCTGCGGATCGTGCGCGGCGAGGAAGTGTTCGAGATCGAAGTGCTGGGCCTGAGCGACCAGCGCGGCCCGGCGGCGGTGGCGCAGACGCTGTACGCCGAGTCGGAGGATTCGAAGGCCCGTCGCGCCGAAACCCTCGCACGCCTGCGCGCGGCCCGGGCCGGCTACCAGCCGCCGGAGGGCAAGCCCGACAAGCGCGCGCGGCGGCTGATCCGCGCGCTGGGCGATATCGACGCGAGTTGAGTGGTCCGGGTGCGGCGTCCGCGCACCATGCGTTGCCGTCGACGACCGCTGAACCACGCGCCGCATCCCGGTGAAATCGGCCGGTCCCGGAGCATGGCTCCTGGACCGGGACGACGGTTGCCGTCGGATCAGCGCAGATCGAAGCGATCCAGATGCATCACCTTGGTCCAGGCGGCGACGAAGTCGGCGATGAACTTGGTCTCGGCATCGCTCTGGGCGTAGACCTCGGCCAGTGCGCGCAACTGCGAGTTGGAGCCGAACACCAGGTCGCTCACCGTCGCGGTCCACTTGAGATCGCCGGTGACCCGGTCGCGACCCTCCAGCACCCGCGTGTCCCCGGACGAGCGCTGCCAGGCCGTGCCCATGTCGAGCAGATTCACGAAGAAGTCGTTGCTCAGCGTGCCCGGACGCGAGGTGAACACGCCGTGGCGGCTGCCGCCGCTGTTGGCGTCGAGCGCGCGCAGGCCGCCGATCAGCGCGGTCATTTCCGGCGCGGTCAGGGTCAGCAACTGCGCGCGGTCGATCAGCAGTTCGGCTTCCTTGGCCTCGAGACCCGGCGCCACGAAGTTGCGGAAGCCGTCGACCTTCGGTTCCAGCGGCGCGAACGACGCGGCGTCGGTCTGCGCGTCGCTCGCATCGGTGCGACCCGGCGCGAACGGCACGATGATGTGATGACCGCCGCGCGCCGCCGCCGCTTCGATCGCGGCGCCGCCCGCAAGCACGATCAGATCGGCGAGCGAGATCTTCCTGCCATCCGGCGAGGCGGCGTTGAACTCGCGCTGCACGCCTTCGAGCGCGGCCAGCACCTGCGCCAGCTCCGCCGGATCGTTCGCGGCCCAGTCCTTCTGCGGGGCGAGACGGATGCGTGCGCCGTTGGCGCCGCCGCGCTTGTCGCTGCCGCGGAAGGTCGAGGCAGAGCCCCAGGCCACGCGCACCAGCGCGGAGGTCGGCACGCCGCTGGCCAGCACCTTGGCCTTCAGCGCGGCGATGTCCTCGTCGTTCACCAGCGGATGATCGACGGCCGGCACCGGGTCCTGCCAGATCAGCGCTTCCTGCGGCACCAGCTTGCCGAGGTAACGGGAACGCGGGCCCATGTCGCGATGGGTGAGCTTGAACCAGGCGCGGGCGAAGGCGTCGGCGAATTCGGCCGGGTTGGCGTGGAAGCGGCGCGAGATCTTTTCGTAGGCCGGGTCCATGTGCATGGCGATGTCGGCGGTGGTCATCATCGGCGCGTGGCGCTTGTTGGGGTCGTGCGCGTCCGGCACCTTGCCGTCGCCGGTGGTGCCGACCGGCTTCCACTGGTGCGCGCCGGCCGGGCTCTTCGTCAGCTCCCACTCGTGGCCGAACAGGGTGTCGAAGTAGCTGTTGTCCCACTGGATCGGGGTCGGAGTCCAGGCGCCTTCGATGCCGCTGGTGATGGTGTCGCCGCCCTTGCCGCTGCCGAAGCTGTTTTTCCAGCCGAAGCCCTGTTCCTCGATCGAGGCGCCTTCCGGTTCGCGGCCGACATGCGCGGCGTCGCCGGCGCCGTGGGCCTTGCCGAAGGTGTGGCCGCCGGCGACCAGGGCCACGGTCTCCTCGTCGTTCATCGCCATGCGCGAGAAGGTTTCGCGGATGTCGCGGGCCGAGGCCAGCGGGTCGGGATTGCCGTTCGGGCCCTGCGGGTTCACGTAGATCAGGCCCATCTGCACCGCGCCCAGCGGATTGTCGAGCTGGCGATCGCCGCGATAGCGCTCATCGCCCAGCCATTCGGTTTCCGGGCCCCAGTCGATGTCTTCCTGCGGTTCCCAGATGTCGGGCCGGCCGCCGGCGAAGCCGAAGGTCTTGAAGCCCATGGTCTCCAGGGCGACGTTGCCGGTCAGGATCAGCAGGTCCGCCCACGACAGCTTGCGGCCGTACTTCTGTTTGATCGGCCACAGCAGACGGCGCGCCTTGTCGAGATTGCCGTTGTCCGGCCAACTGTTCTCCGGCGCGAAGCGCTGCGCGCCATGGCCGCCGCCGCCGCGGCCGTCGGCGATGCGGTAGGTGCCGGCCGCGTGCCAGCTCATGCGGATGAAGAACGGACCGTAATGGCCGTAGTCGGCCGGCCACCAGTCCTTGGAATCGGTCATCAGCGCGCGCAGGTCGGCGATCACGGCATCGAGATCGAGCGACTGGAACTCGCGGGCGTAATCGAAGTGCCCGCCCATCGGGTCGGACTTGGACGAATGCTGGTGCAGGATCGACAGCTTGAGCTGCTCCGGCCACCAGCCGGCATTGCCACGATGGCCGGCACGGGACTGCGGGCGCTCGCCGCTCGAGAACGGGCATTTCGCTTCGGTGGACATGGTCTTCTCCTTGGATCGTGGTCGGCGGGTCCCGCCGGGGGGAGCGGGTGGATGGTGATGGTCGCGACCCGGCGGAGTGTCGCCGCCGGATATGGCAGCGGCGGGACGTTCGCCGGACGGGGCGCAGCGTGCCTTCACGCTACGCCGGTCGTTTCAGTATGTGAATTCGATTGTATTGACGATTTCGATAGTCGCAGCCTATCGATTTCGGTCTCGTCCAGGGCGGGCAGGGTGCGGATCAGGCGCTTGTCGCCGGGATGGGCCTCGAACACCCGGCGGTGGGCGGCCAGCGACCAGGCGTCGTCGCGGGTGTAGTAGCCCGCCACCCAGTCCTGCAGCGCATCGAGCATGGCGTCCTGGGCCTCGGGGCTGGCGTACTTGTGCGGTTCCCAGGGCCGCCGGCGGTTGTTGGCCAGACAGGCCTCCAGGCCCGGATCGAGAAAGATCAGCCGGCTGCAGGCCGGCGCCGCGGCTTCGATCAGTTCACCATAGCAGCCCTCGATGACCCAATCCGGGTGGGCGTCGATGAAGCCATCCAGATCCGCCCGTACCGCTTCGGACGGCCGCGCCATCGCGATCTCGCCGGGCTCCCACACGATCGTGTCCAGATCCAGATGCGCCAGCCCGTGCCGTGCGGCCAGTGCGCGAGCGAGGGTGCTCTTGCCGGAGCCGGAGTTGCCGAAGATCAACAGTTTCAAGGTTTCGACTCCGTCGTCTCGCGAAAACCGATGCTTTCGCGCCCTTTGCCAAACGGGGCCGACGCGCGCAGCACGGCGGGGGGATTGGGCGCGATGCGCGGCGTCGCCAGCCGCTCAGCGCTTCCCGCCCAGCAACCCGCCGCCGAGCTTCAGCAGATCGCCGATGTCGACATCGCCGTCGCCGTCCTTGTCGAGGACCGCGCCGAGCAGCCCGCCGCCGAGGCCGCCCTGCTGGCGCACCTGCTGTTGCTCCTGGCCGAGAATCGCGCCCAGCACCTGCGCGGTCGCGTCGCCGCCACCGCCCAACCCGGAGGCGGCACTCCCGCTGTCGCCGCCGGAAAACATGCGGTTGGCGAGGAAGGCCATCACGATCGGCGCGAGGATCTTCATCAACTGGCCAGCGCGATCGCCGCCCAGGCCGGTCGCGGCGCCGAGTTGTTGTTCCGCACGCGCCTGCCGACCGCCGAAGATATGCCCGAGCATGCCGGCGCCGTCGGTCTGCCGGCTCTGCGCACCGCCCAGCACCGACCCGAGCAGCCCGCCGAGATCGCCGCCGCCGGCGTGATCGCGTTGCAGCGCGCCGAACAGCGCCTCCGCGCCCTGCGCCTGGCTGGCGTTCTTCCCCAGCGCGCCCATCAGCAGCGGCAACGCCGCCCCCACCGCGCCCTCGGCCTGCGTTGGATCGACACCGAGCTGCTGCGAGATCTTCTGCAGCGGTGCGCCCTGCAACTGGGCGAGCAATTCCTGGGTGAGATTGGACATGGGCGGCTCCTGGTCGGGTGGGTGGATCCTGTCCGCATTGTCGTCGCTGCGCGTCCCCGATGCGCGTCTTTCGCGACCGCTGGTCGGGCGGTGCGGGCAGGCACTCCCGAGGGGGCGGGTCAGTCGAGGGGCACCGCATCGAACTCGCCCGCCAGCACCCGATCCAGCCGGCCGCTGCGCCAACTGCGGACGCCGTCGCGGACGAGCGGCGAGGGTTCGGCGCGGTAGCGGCGGACGATGCGCGGGTCGTCGTCGCCGTCGGGGCGTTTGGGGCGGGCCTGGCCGGGCAGGTCGGCGGCGACGCGTACGGCGACGGCGACGCGTTGACTGGCGCCGTTGTCGGCGTCGTATTCGAGCAGGTGCAGGCCCTGTTCGTGTTCGAGGATCGCGAGTGCGCCGAAGCCGCCCATCGCGAGGCGGGCGCGGCAGGTGTCGGCATCGTCTTCCAGAACGTCGATGCGCATGTTGCGGCGCGCGGCCCAGGCGCGATACATCGCCAGCAGGTCCTGCCACCAGCGCCGGGTGCGGGCGGGATCCCGGCGCAGATCGGTGTCGCCGGCGGCGATCCACAGCAGCGCGTCCTGCGGTTCATGGCGGGCGGCTGCGTCGGCGGCCAGTTGCAGCAGCCACAGCAGTTGCGCGTGACGGGCGACGAAGCCGGCGTCGGCGCCGTCGCGGGCGAGGCGCGCGTCGAGCCGCTGCGCGGTATCGAACGCGCTTTCGATGCGTTCGCGGCGTTCGATCCGGTCGAGCACGACGAAGCGGTCGGGCCGCGACCAGAAGTCCTGCGTCTGCATCGCCGCGAAATCGGCGGCGCGCGCCTGCGCCCAGGCATCGCCGCCGAGCAGCGCGGACAAGCCCGCGAACGCCGCGCGCAGGGTCGCGACCGCGGCCGGCGAGGCGTCGGCGGCCCAGAGCAGGCTGCGCAGGTCGCCGGCGGCCGCGGCCGGCTCGCGCGCGGCGACCGGCGGATCGGGGTCGACGAATTCGACTTCGAGCCGGTCGCCGGCGCTGCGTACGAACAGGAACTGATCGCCCTGCGGCGTGCGGTGCTCGACGATGCTGCGTGCCAGCGGCGCGAGCAGGTGTTGTTCGATCGCGCGCCGCAGCGGGCGCGCACCGAGGTCGGGGGTGAAGCCGCGATCGAGCAGGAATTCGATCGCCGAAGGTTCCCATTCCACCGCCCAGTCGCGGTTCCTGAGGCCGCGACGGCCCATCGCGCGCTCCAGTTCCTTGTGCAGGATCTCGCGCATCAGCGCGCGGTCGAGCGGATTGAACAGCACGATCCGGTCGAGCCGGTTGAGGAATTCGCGGCGGAAGGTCTCGAACAGCGCCTTTTCCACCGCGCTGCGCGACCAGCCGCCGGCGACCGCGGTGAACCCCGGACCGGCGCCGCGGCCGAGGGTGGAACCGACGTTGCTGGTGAGGATGAGGATGCTGTGGCGGAAGTCGGCGACGTTGCCGCTGCGGTCGCTGAGCCGGCCGTCATCGAACACCTGCAGGAACAGGTCCCACACCCCGGGATGGGCCTTCTCGAATTCGTCCAGCAGCACCACCGAGAACGGCTGCTCGCGGATGCGCGCGACCAGCGAGCGCGCGCCGCCCTCGCGCGGCGACTCGGTCAGCCGCCAGACCGCGTCGTCGGACTGGAACTCGCTCATGTCCAGGCGCAACAGGCGTTCGTCGCTGCCGAACAACAGTTCGCCCAATGCCTTCGCCAGTTCGGTTTTGCCGGTGCCGGTGGGGCCGGCGAACAGGAACACGCCGATCGGCCGGCCGGCGTCGACCAGGCCGGCCTTGAGCATCGCGATCCGATCGACCAGACATTCGACCGCCTCGTCCTGGCCGAGCACGCGCTTGCGCAAGAACGCGCGCAGTGCGTCGAGGTCGAGACTCTCGCGGTCGTCGATCACCGCCAGCGGCAGGCCGCTGCGACGCGCGATCGTGTGCAGCAGGTCGTCGGCGGTCAGCGGCAGCGCCGGCGGGTCGGAGGCCTCGGCCGCGGCCAGGGTGTCTTCGAGCAGGCGCAGGCTGCGCCCGGGTTCGGTCTGTTCCGGGAAGAACTGCGCGGCCATGCGCCGCGCTTCTTCCAGCGCCACAGGCGCGATCACGTTGGTGCCACGTACCGCGTTGCGGCCCGAGCGCCAGCGCGACAGCAGCTCGCGCATCGCGGTATCGTCCAGCGGTTCGAGCACGATCTGTTCGACCAGCGGGCGCAGCGCCGGTCGCGCCAGCGCGAGGTGCGCGGCCTGTGCCGGAGTCAGCTCGCCGATCAGCACCAGCTCCCCGCGTTCGATCGCCGGCAGCAGCAGATCGAGGATGCCGCGCGGGTCCTGCTGGTGGCTGCCCTTGTTGAGCAGATCGTGGAAATCCTCCACCCGCCACAGCGCGCGCGGGCGCTTGAGCACGCTCAGCAACTCGCGCAGGCGTTCTTCGAGCTGGCCGATATACATCTGCCCGGCCAGCACTTCGGCGGCGGAAGCCTCGAACAGCAGCCAGCCCTCGTGATGCAGGGTGAACAAGAGCCGCTGCACCAGCGCGCTCTTGCCGCTGCCGTGCGCGCCGGAGACCAGGATCGAACGCGGGCGTTCGCCGTTGAGGATCGACAGCATGCGTTCGAGATGGCGATCCGCCTGCGGATGCGGGATGAAGCCGCCGTCGTCCACCCGCCACAGCCGGCCGATGACGCCGAGCGTGCGCTGCTCGCGCCGGCGTGCGCTTTCGGCGTGGCACTCGGCCAGCCAAGGCGCCAGCACCGGCAGCGCGAACGCCTTCAGGCCTTCGCCGAGCCCTTCCAGCGCGTAATCGTCGAGATCCTCCAGCGCCATAGGCCGGGTCGGCGGCGGCAGGGTCGCGACGCGCTCCAGATAGGCGCGCATGTGCCGCCGCAGCAGCGGTTCGTCGTACCACCACGGGCGCAGATGGCGCAGCAGTGCGGGCAGGGCCTCGGCATCGGGCTGCGTCATCAGATGATCGAGGATGAAGCGCAGTTCGCGGCCGCCGGGCGAGGTGCACGCGGCGAGCGCTGCGGCGGGCGCGATGTCGCCGCGCTCGGCGAGCGCGGTCCAGACCGCGCAGCCGATCGGATCGCTGCCGCCTTCCAGTTGTTCCAGCACCTCCTGCGCGGGCAGAGCCGGATCCGCGAGCAGCGCCACCAGCGTGCGGAACTCCGGCACCCGGCGCAGATCTTCCGGACGCTGCGGCAGGCTGTCGTCGTTCTCCAGCGCGCGCCGCGCGCGGTAGATGCGGTCGCGCGGCGTGTCTTCGGCCGCGGACTCGGCTGCGTTCGCGTTCGCTTTGTCTGCATCCACCCTGTCCTCGGGCGACGGCAGTGCGAGCGCATCGGTCGACGCGGCTTCCACCCCGGGCGCGTCGTGCGGGGGCGTCGTCGCGGTCGGTCTGGCGATCGGCACCGCGGGCGGCGTCGGCCCGCGCCGCAACCACAGGGTCAGCACGATGCCGAAGATCAGGCCTGCGATGAAGATGCCGATGGACACGCCTTGCTCCTTGTGGGGGCCGCGAGGCCCGACTGCATCGCATGTTTTTTTGTGGGAGGCCCGGGACGACCGACGCATCCCATCGTTTGTCGCCTACTCCAGCGCCTTCAACCGGTACAGCGCTTCCAGCGCCTGTTTCGGAGTGAGTTCGTCGGGGTCGATCGCGGCCAGCGCATCGAGCGCGGCGGAGCGCGATGCGAACAGACCGAACTGCTGCGGCGCGTCCAGCGTCTGCGGGGTGAGCACCGGCGCCGGGTCGTTGCGCCGCTGTTCGAGTTCGGCGAGCCGCCCGCGCGCTTCGCGCACGACCGACTTCGGCAGGCCGGCGAGGGCCGCGACCTGCAGGCCGAAGCTGCGGTCGGCCGGGCCGTCCTTCACCGCATGCATGAACACCAGACTGTCGCCGCCGTTCCTGTCGTGGTGCTCGACCGCGTCCAGATGCACATTGGCGATGCCGCTGCCGGCCTGCGCGAGCGCGGTGAGTTCGAAGTAGTGCGTGGCGAACAGGGTCCAGCAGCGATTGGTCTCGGCCAGATGGCGTGCGCAGGCCTCGGCCAGTGCGAGGCCGTCGTAGGTCGAGGTGCCGCGGCCGATCTCGTCCATCAGCACCAGCGACTGCGCGGTCGCATGATGCAGGATGTAGCTGGTCTCGCTCATCTCGACCATGAAGGTGGACTGGCCGCGGGCGAGGTCGTCGCCGGCGCCGATGCGGGTCAGGATGCGGTCGATCGGGCCGATCTCGGCGCGCGCGGCGGGCACGAAGCTGCCGATGTGCGCCAGCAGCACGATCAGCGCGTTCTGCCGCATGTAGGTGGACTTGCCGCCCATGTTCGGGCCGGTGATGACCAGCATCCGCCGCTCGGGATGCAGATCCAGATCGTTCGGCTCGAACGGCTCCTCGCGCACCGCCTCGACCACCGGATGGCGGCCGCGTTCGATCCGGATGCCGGGCGTTTCGACCAGCCGCGGCTGCGACCAGTCCAGCGCCCGTGCGCGCTCGGCGAAAGAGGCGAGCACGTCCAGCTCGCTCAGCGCCGCGGCGCAGCGCTTGAGCGGTTCGAGGTGCGCATTCAGTTCGTCGAGGATCTGCTCGTACAGCAGCTTCTCGCGCGCCAGCGAACGTTCTCGGGCCGACAGGACCTTGTCCTCGAAGGCCTTGAGCTCCTCGGTGATGTAGCGCTCGGCGCCGGTCAGGGTCTGACGCCGGCTGTAGTGCACCGGCGCCTTGTCGGCCTGACCCTTGCTGATCTCGATGTAGTAGCCGTGGACGCGGTTGTAGCCGACCTTCAGCGTCGGGATGCCGGTGCTTTCGCGCTCGCGCACTTCCAGTTCGACCAGGAAACTGTCGGCGTGGGTGTTGAGCCGGCGCAACTCGTCGAGTTCGGCATCGAAGCCCTCGGCGATCACGCCGCCGTCGCGGGCCAGCACCGGCGGCTGGGCCACCACCGCCCGCGCCATCCAGGCGGCCAGTGAGTCGTGTTCGCCGAGTTCGGCGACCAGCGCCTGCAGCCGTGGCGCGTCGATCGCGGCCAGCGCGTCGCGCACCGCCGGCAGCAGCAGCAGCGCGTCGCGCAGGGTGGAAAGATCGCGTGGCCGCGCGCTGCGCAGCGCGACGCGGGCGAGGATGCGTTCGATGTCGCCCAGACCGCGGAACGCCTCGCGCAGGGCCTCGCCGGCAGCGCCGTCGAACAGCCGCGCCACCGCGTCGTGACGTTCCGCCACCACCCGGCGGTCGCGCAGCGGCCGGTGCAGCCAGCGCCGCAGCATTCGTCCGCCCATCGGGGTGACGGTGCTGTCGAGCACGCCGAGCAGGGTGTTGCGGGTGTCGCCGTCGATCCGGGTGTCGAGTTCCAGATGGCGCCGGGTGGCGGCGTTCATCGCGATCGCACCGTCGCCGGCTTCGACCCGGATCGCGGTCAGATGCGGCAGACGCTGCTTCTGGGTTTCCTCGACGTACCCGAGCAGGGCGCCGGCCGCGGCGATCGCCAGCGGCTTGTCGTCGATCCCGAAGGCGGACAGATCGTGCAGCGCCTGCCCCGCGCCCGATGCGGGGGCGAAGAAGCGCAGCAGTTGACGGCGGCCGCTGTCGGGGTCGAACAGCCAGGGCGCGCGCCGGCGCACGCCGCCACGGGTCGTGATCGCGGCCGGCCAGCCTTCTTCGTCGGGAAGCAGCAACTCGGCCGGGTCGAGGCGGGCCAGTTCGGCTTCCAGCATGTCCTCGTTGCCGACCTCGTTGACCAGGAAGCGGCCGCCGGCGAGGTCCGCCCAGGCCAGACCATAGCCGGATTTGCCGCGGGCCACGGCCATCAGCAGGGTGTCGCGGCGGTCCTGCAGCAGGGCCTCGTCCGTCACCGTGCCCGGTGTGACGATGCGCACGACTTTCCGTTCGACCAGCCCCTTGGCCAGGGCCGGATCACCGATCTGTTCGCAGATCGCGACCGATTCGCCCAGCGCCACCAGCCGGGCCAGATAACCCTCGTAGGCATGCACCGGCACCCCGGCCATCGGGATCGGCTGCCCGGCCGAGGCGCCGCGCTGGGTGAGGGTGATGTCCAGCAGCCGCGCCGCCTTGCGGGCGTCGTCGTAGAACAACTCATAGAAGTCGCCCATACGGAAAAACAGCAAAACGTCCGGATGCTCCGCCTTGGCGGCGAAGAACTGGCGCATGAGCGGAGTGTGCTGGTCGCCGGCGGCGCGGGGGGAGGTGGTCGAATCGGACACGGGCGGGCAAGATGGGCGGCAGCGGGGAGATCGCGGGACGCGCCGGAAGGGCCGCAAAGCCTAGCACGCCGCCCCGGTACGGCAGGTCGATGGTCATGCTTGCCATCGGCGTTCGCTATGCTACCGTCGCGGGGCGGTTGTCCCGCAATCGTGCGGCAGCCCGGTCGTTCCCGGCAGGGGGCGCCCGGTCGCCTGGCGGACAGGGACGTGGCAGACGCCCGGACGCGTGCCGCCGATCGAATGGCAACGAACTTACTAAATCACACGAAAACACCAATTCAATATGACGAGGAGGGGGAACATGAGACACAACACGCTGCAAGTTTCGACGCTGTCCCGCGCGTTGCTGATCGCGCTCGTGGGACTGGCGCAGGTGCCGGTGGCGCTTGCCCAGGACAGCGGCGCAGCGGAGGATGAGCCGGGAACGCTTGACCAGATCATCGTCACCGCGCAGAAGCGCGAAGAAGCACTCCAGGACGTCCCGGTGGTGGTCACCGCCCTGTCCGAAACCATGCTGGAGGACAACGGTGTCCGCGACATCAAGGATCTCGCGACGATCGTCCCCGGCCTGACCGTCACCAGCACCCAGAGCGAAGCCCAGACCACCGCGCGCATCCGCGGCATCGGCACGGTCGGCGACAACGCCGGTCTCGAATCCTCGGTCGGCGTGGTCATCGACGGCGTCTACCGCCCGCGCAACGGCGTCGGCTTCGGCGACCTCGGCGAGCTGGAGCGGATCGAAGTCCTGAAGGGCCCGCAGGGCACGCTGTTCGGCAAGAACACCTCGGCCGGCGTCATCAACGTCGTGACCAAGCGCCCGACCTACCAGCAGAGTGCGGAAGCCGAGATCACCGTCGGCAATTACGGCGCCTTCGGCGTCTCCGCCTCCTACAGCGACGCGATCAGCGACAACATCGCGTTCCGCGTGTTCGGCGCCAAGCGCAAGCGCGACGGTTTCCTCGACGTCCGTACCGGCGCCGGCCCGCGCCAGGACCGCGAGGACCAGGACCAGAACTTCCACACCTTCCGCGGCCAGTTGCTGATCGAACCGTCGGACACCCTGGACATCCTGCTCTCCGCCGACTTCACCAACCGCGACGAGAACTGCTGCTCCAGCGTCACGATCATCCGCGGCCCGACCGCGCCGATCGTCGATGCGCTGGCGCCCGATTCCGGCGTGGCCCCGGTCGCCGATCCGTTCGCGCGTCGCGCCTGGAGCAACCGCGGCAGCGAGCAGTACATCAAGGACAAGGGCGTCAGCGCCCAGATCGACTGGGAGACCCCGTGGTTCGGCGGCGCGACCCTGACCTCGATCACCGCCGGTCGCGATTGGTCGTCGACCAACGGCATCGACTTCGACTACAGCACCGCGGACATCCTGTACCGCAACGCGCAGAAGGGCGACAACTACACCGCGTTCGACACCTTCAGTCAGGAAATCCGCCTGACCGGCAGCACCGACAAGGTCGACTGGATGTTCGGTCTGTTCTACTCGGACGAGAAGCTGGAGCGCAACGAGGCCTACCGCGTCGGTTCGGCCTATGAAGCGTATCTCTCCACCGCGATCCTCGCCCGCATCAACCCCGCGCTCGCCGCCAGCCCGACCGCGCCGCTGTTCTTCTCGCAGGCGTCGGGTCGTCCGTTCGGCACCGTGTTCGCGGGCCTGTCGGCGTCCGACCGCTACGAGCAGAACGCGAAGAGCACCGCGCTGTTCACCAACAACACCTGGCACGTCAACGACGCTCTGGACCTGACCCTCGGCCTGCGCTACACCATCGAGGACAAGGATCTGACCTCGGTCTATCGCAACCCGAACGGCGGCCTCGGCTGCGGCGCGATGCTGGCCAATCCGGCGCAGGTCGTCGCCGCCCTGGTCGCCCGCGGTCTGACCGTGGCGCAGGCCTCGGCCGCCGCGCCGACGGTGGTCGGCTTCGGCTGCCTGCCGTGGACCAACATCCAGCACAACGGTCGCTTCACCCGGCAGGAGCGCGAGGAGAAGGAGTGGTCGGGCACCTTCAAGGCCGCCTACCGTTTCAACGAGAACGTGATGGCCTACTTCTCGGCCGCGCGCGGCTACAAGGCCGGCGGTTTCAACCTCGACCGCGTCCAGTCCAACAACGGTCTGTCCAGCGGCACCTCGGGTGTCGTGCCGGTCAACGACACGTCCTTCGACGGCGAGTTCGTGGACAGCTTCGAGCTGGGTACCAAGACCACCTGGCTGGGCGGCAATCTGCTGCTCAACGCGACCCTGTTCCATCAGGAATACTCGGACTTCCAGCTCAACAGCTTCCTCGGTACCAGCTTCGTGGTCCGTTCGATCCCGAAGGTGACCTCGCAGGGTCTCGATGCCGAACTGCTGTGGCAGTCGGGCGGCTGGATGGTGCAGAGCGGCCTGACCTACGCCGATACCAAGTACGGCGACGATGCGCTGCCCGATGCCGACCTGTTCCTGCTGCCGGGCAACCGTCCGAGCTTCGCGCCCAAGTGGTCGGCCACGGCTTCGGTCGGCTACGACTTCGACATCGGCAGCCTCAAGGCCGGTGCCCATGTCGGTGCGAAGTACATGTCGGACTACAACACCGGTTCCGACCTGGACCCGCAGAAGGCGCAGGACGGCTACACCCTTGCCAACGCCCGCTTCACCATCGGCGCGCCGGACGACCGCTGGAGCCTGGAGCTGTGGTCGCAGAACATCACCGATGTCGAGTACTACCAGGTCGCGATCGACACGCCGCTGCAGACCGGTTCGTGGAACGCCTTCCTCGGCGCCCCGCGCACCTACGGCATGACCTTCCGTCTGAAGTACTGATCCACGCTTCACCCGTGTGACCCGGACGGCCCGCCGCGGCGGGCCGTCTTTTTTTGCGCCCGTTGCTGCGTCCTCGGCCCGGCGGATGCTCCCGTTGCTTGTGACGGCTTGCGCGTGCAGCCGGCGGAGCGCATGCTCGGCGCCGGGGAGCCTCCGTCGCTCGACGTGGAGGCCGGTGCCCGCCGAGGCGGGCCGATTGCACGGGATTGTTGCAAGGAATCAGGTATCCGGCGCCGATGCGGCGCGCCGCTGTGTCCGGATGCCAGATCGGAGCGGGCCCCACGCGCGGGGTCCACAGATATGGTCCACCGCCAAGGAGTACGTCCGATGTCCAGACTGTCGTCCGCAACCCCCCGTCGTATCGCCCTGCGTCCCGCGCCCCTCGCCACCGGCCTCGCCCTTGTCGTCGGCCTCGCGCTGGCCGGCTGCGGCCAGAAGCAGGAGGAACCGGCCACCGCCGCACCGGAACTCGCTGCCGCTCCGGCCAAGGCCGCCGATGCGGTCTGCGAGGCCAGCGCAAGCTGGATCTCCAGCCCGAACCCGCCGTCCGAGGTGGACGCCGAGGAGAGCTTCTGCGACTTCTACCAGTTCTCCTGGCAATGGTTCCTCGCCCAGGCCTCGCTCGCGCCGGGCGGCAGCGGCGATCGCGTGTTCGAAACCAATCGGCTGCACATCCCGCCGAGCGAACCCGGCAATCAGCATGTCACCAACCAGTGCGGCAAGGAGCCGATGACCGGCCGCGCGGCCGCCGCCAAGCTGCTCAGAGTGCGTGAACTCAAG